>JAJYTS010000054.1 GCA_021792935.1 Bacillota bacterium
AGGGTGCTGTCAATCACCCTACCATGCGACCTCACCTTAAGGAAGGAGACGGCTTCGGCTATCATCTGCACTTCCGGGGAGTCGCAAGCTCCGCCCTTCAGGGCGGGGTCGTTGACAGCCAGCTTTAGTGGAAATAATGAGTTGGTCCCGGTATCCCGTGAGCTCTTGTCGGATAATCCGGCCCAAGGTCTCTTCAGCGGACCCAGGAGGTGGGCCATAATTGTTAGCCAAATCAAAGTGGGTGATGCCGCGGTCAAATGCGCGGCAGACAATTTGACGGGAGTTTTCCAGGGTGTCTACGCCGCCAAAGTTGTGCCAGAAGCCCAACGAAATAGCTGGCAGTAAAAGGCCGGAGTTCCCGGCGCGCCGGTATAGCATGTGGTCATATCGGTCAGGGGCTGCAATATAGGGCACGAAAAGTCCTCCGTTCGCAGTGTCCAGAATTATGGATGCACTTGAAATGACGTTGGCAGGGTATGACGCCACCACGCAAAGTCAAAAGTTTCGATGCCCCCATGCAACCGGCCACGTGACTTGTCCGATGGGCATGGCGTGGTGTTCATCATCCAACTATGGCTATGTGGAGAAAATCCAGATAGCCGAGAATCCGCGGGACGTGGGACGGATGGTTCGCGGTACTCCAAAATGGGAGGCGCTCTATGACTTAAGGACGAGTGTGGAGCGCGCATTTAGCTATTTAAAGGAACAATTGAATCTTCGTACCGTCCGCGTTCGCGGACGAGACAAAGTTCATACCCATAATATGTTCGCGGTCATCGCGCTCGCGGCCACGGTCTTAGCTGCCACCTAACAACCGGCGAATTTACATACATTATGGGGCCGGTATGACGAGGCCCGGGCATCCGTATGAGCCCATACCGATGTGGCCAGCTTACAGACATCCCAAGCGTTGCAAAATCAGGCCCGATGTGAGAAAGAAGTTGTCCACAGGTTGAACGCGTTGAGTTATGAAAAACCCTCAATTGTTAAAATGTCTAGACAATCAAAACTGTTTCAGCGGTATTGTACCCTTGTTTTCGAATGACGTCTCGTAGGACGATTTCAACTTTGCAACTGTTATTTTAAACCGGGGTTTTGGAATGATGAGAAAGCCAAGGGGCATTAGTGTTTTTCGGATTGGTTAGTTTAGTGATTTTTGCGGTGTGTAGTAACGATGAACGGAGGGATAGTCCTGGGATTTCGTCAGCGTAGCCATGATGCTGGTAGAATTCGGGAGCATGAAACGAAAAAGTTGCAACAGACTTTTTTGGTCCCACGATGCATGGCTCTTCTTTCCGCTTCCACCAGAAGCGTGCTGCCAATTTCTTGCCCCGTCAAATCTGCTCTGATCTACACGGGGTTCATTTCTATCCAGTCGCAATAGATATCTGCGCTTATCCCGCCGACCCAATGCCCTTCCGCCCATACCGCGGTAATCGCTAGGGCATGGAACTTTGTCCCGAATCTTTTGATGCGTGGGTGAGGGAGTATTATTATATTTGGCGGGTTTGCTCTGCCAGGAACGTCAGTTGTAATTCACGCGCTCACCTCAATAGGCTTATAACCAGGGGATTTTCATGAATGCGTTATGGCTTTTTCGGCATCTGAGCTCTTGCCAATTCTAACAAAGTCATGACCACTCCAATATGGGAGAATCCCTGAGGGAAGTTTCCATGGGGCATGCCACTGGTTTCATCGGCGTGTTCTCCCAAAAGCCCCAGATTGGTACGGTAGCTTAATAGCGCTTCCATCAGCTTTTTGGCTTCGTGAATTCTGCCTAACCGGATGTAGACCCGCGCTAGCCAGAATGTCGCGAGCACGAACGGGTGAGCGGCCGTACCCAGCATATCTGTCGCGTAACGATACACCCAGTGACCGGTGACCAACTGTTTTTCAATTTGAGTCAGGGTCCCCAGGAAGCGGGGGTCGTCCGCTTGGCAGAATCCGTAAAGGGGCATTAACAGCAGGGCGGCGTCGACCGCCTCCCCTTTGAAGGACTGGGTATAGGATCCCAAGGTCTGATTATATCCGTCAGTGTTAATGAGATGATGTATGTGTTCCGCGGACTTTCGCCAACGCTCCGCGATGTTCCGCGCGTCCAGGGCCTCGGCCATAAAGGCGCCATAGGTGAGGGCAACCCAGCACATGAGTTGGGAGTGGGTGTAGTAATTGTCTTGATCGCGAAATTCCCATAGGCTGGCGTCTTTAAGATGATGATTGCTTTCCACCCATTGGACTAAAACCCGGATGCGGTGCCAATAGAAGCGAAGAAACTCGCGATCCTGCGTGAGTTCGTAGTAGCGCCATACAGTCCATAAAAAATCGCCCTCTATGTCTAGCTGCATCTGCCGTGTGGCGGCGTTCCCTTCTCGGACCGGAATCGATTCTTTATATCCGGGGAGCCATTCGAGACTATGTTCACCGCGAATTAACGTCCCGTCAACATGGAAAAAGGGGGCCGCGAAGGGTTTTCCTTGAAGATCGATGCAGTTTAATAGAAAGTCTAGAAATCGCCGCGCACCAATATGATCCCCCGCTTCCAGCAGCGCTTCGGCCGCGTAGGAGCCGTCCCGAACCCAGGCAAAACGATAATCCCATTGGCGGCTTTCTCCGAAAGTTTCCGGCAGCGAGGTGGTGGGGGCGGCGATAATCGCTCCGTTTGTTTGATAGGTTAGGCCGAAAAGCACGAGCAATGAGCGGTGGTAGGCCTCTTTATGGGGTCCTGAGTATGGATGCAGCATCTCAAGACGGTGGCGCCAGAACGAGACGTTTTGTCGGAGCGCATGATTAAGGGGCTCGGCCTCGATATCATCCGCCAAGTCTTTCATTTGCTGGGTAATGGCGTCGGCGGCGTCGATTAAATGTTCCTCATCGTCCGCCACATACTGAGCGATAAGTTCAAAACGTCCCGCGGGAAGACGCCAAATCCCATGGTTAAGGGATACCGAAACATTTTGAACCAGGGCGTGGGGTTTAGAGTTAATGACAAATACCAGTGCGTCCCGTTCCAGCGGATTACGAAAAATCGCTCCAGACTTCACTGCCTCAGGAGCAGCTTGGATGAGTCCGTAGCGAAAACGGGGGCGGAATTCCACAATGAGTGGCACTTCCGTACGGATAAGGCGGCGCAATTCCGGCCTTCCAATCGTAAGGTAATCGTGAATGACAGCGGTACCGGATGGAGACCGCCACGTTGTTTTTAGAATATTCGTGTCCTCAACATATTCTTGTGTTGCCGTTGCCGTTTCCTCCGGATAAACCCGGAAGTAGCCATTATCGGAATTGCCAACGAGCCGTGCGAACACGGCGGGGCTGTCAAATCGAGGAAATGCCAGCCAGTCCACTGACCCGTCCGGTCCAATAAGGCAGGCAGTGTGTGAATTCGAGACAAATCCATAAAACTCCATGAGCCACCCCCTGGCAGGAAACTTAAGAAAAGCGGGCATAGTATCAGCGGCACGCTTTAAGGCTGATTATACTCTAATAAAGGCACGCCCTTTAAGCGGGTGATGATTGGGAAAATTGCCAGGAGCGTGACACGGCAAGGCAGCCGCGACACATGGCATGAGCGGCATGGAGCGGGAGGAAATGCTGGTCGCTACCGCTCCGCCAAGACGTTTCGTTAGTGGTCCTAAATGTTTGGAAATTTATGCTACTTGATGAAATCGGCGGATTCTTTCCCGCGGTTGTGGTAGGTACTATCGTCGCGACGTCTAAGTCCTTCACCGCTGGGGTTCTTTTTACCGCCGCCGTTTGTCTGTGGATCCTCTAGAGTATTAGCAATAGCTTAACCGACGTTCCCTGACTTTTAGTGGTCTTGCCGTAACTGTGACTATCTTGCAAAAAATATCATTTCCGTTCGGGCGGGGGATTCCGGCCCTTGCCAGCGTTAAGACGGGTCATTGATCGTGCCCTTCAGTTCACCGCGTGGGTAGCTTGCGAGGACACATGCCGAGCATTGGACTAGGGTCGGGTATGGCGAGTTATTTGCTTAGGCCAATGATGACAGGGACACCAGTACCCGTGAACTTTGGTTCTGAATGGGTAGGCCGCCATATGGACTGCGACGAGGCGTCAACGGCCTTTGCTGTTCTGTCATACGGAACGAAAAGGATATGTAAATGGAACACCCCCTGGTTTTTGTTTATACTGGGAGGGGATGAGGATGATTGGCAGGGAAGGCGATTTCGATGGATAAATCAGGTTCGGATGGGTTGGTGCAAGTTGCGTTTCGCTTAGGCGATGTGTTGGACGCCATTGCCTGGCAATCTCCCGTTAGTTTGTCTGCGGTGGCGCGCGAGGCCGCGTTGCCTAAAACAACCGCGCATCGTCTTTTGCTCTCTTTGGAACAGGCGCGCATGGTTGTTAAAACTGATGCCGGATATATCTTGGGTCCTCGCATAGACCAATGGCGAACCCCCCTGGACCAATATCAGCAATTCCGGGGCGCCATCCATGACGTCTTGACGGAGTTGGTTACCGAGACCCGGGAGACCGCCAGCCTATTTGTGGGCATGCGCGATCGGCGTGTTTGCTGGGCCGTGCAGGAAGGCGACCAGGAGGTGCGCCATGTTTTAAAGCGCGATCAGAGCTTTCCTTTGGGGACGGGTTCGGGGGGGAAGCTGATCTTGGCGATGTTGCCGAAGAGGGAACGGGAGCGGGGAATTAAGGCCACCCTTAGGCGCTTCCCCCATGCCATCATACCCACCATTTCCCATGAGGACTGGGACGCCATAAAAAAAGAAGGGTTTGCCATATCAGTAGCCGAGCGTGAACCAGGGCTAGCGTCGGTATCGGTACTCATTCGAAATTGGCCTATGGCTTCCTTAGGTTTGTCAGGACCTGCCATGCGATTTAGCCCAGAGCGGCAGCGGCAGTTTGTTGAGATTTTACGGTTGGCGTCCCAAAAAATCGATCGTTTACTGGATTCAAAGTCAAAAGGGGGAACCCACGATTTTTAAGGGTGGACCGTTGTCGGGTATCACAGTGTTGGAATTGGGGTCTTTAATCGCCGCGCCATTTGCCACCAGATTATTAGGAGACTTTGGCGCCCGCGTCATTAAGGTGGAAGGCCTGCAAGGCGACCCCCTTCGCCAATGGGGAGCACCCCATCCAGACAAAGGGACCTCGTATTGGTCCCTCGTCCAGTCGCGCAATAAAGAGCTAGTGGCAATAGATTTACATAAGCCCGAAGGGGCTGCACTCGTCAGGAAGCTGGCTGAGTCGGTCGATATTGTGGTGGAGAATTTCCGCCCTGGTCGTTTAGAGGAATGGGGCATTGGATTTCAACAATTGAAGGACGCCAATCCTGACCTTATTATGGTAAGCATTTCTGGATACGGGCAAACCGGACCTTATCGGCACCGACCGGGGTTTGGCAATATTGCCGAGTCAATGGGCGGATTACGAGCGGTTACCGGTTATGAAAATGGAGAACCTCTGCGAGTGGGAGTGAGCTTAGGCGACCAGGTGGCTTCCCTCTACGCCGTGGTTGGCGCGTTGTTGGCCTTGCAGGCACGCCGTCAAGGCGGCGGCGGAGAGCACGTGGATGTGGCGCTTACGGAAGCGGTCTTTAGTCTGACGGAAGCAGCCTTAACCGAGTATGACGTCACGGGGAACATTCCCCAGCGAGCGGGCAATCGCCTTCATCGCGCCGCTCCGTCCGGGGTGTGGAAGACGAAGGATGAGGGCTGGATTGCCATTGGTGCCAACGGGGACTCAATTTTTTCCCGGTTCGCCCAGGCTATCGGTCATCCGGAGTGGCGGGACGATGCGGAATTGCAAACAAATGCCGGTCGCGTTAAGCGGGTGGAGTGGCTGGAGCAAGAGATTGGCCAATGGGCCGCAAGCCAAACAATGGAGGAGGCCATGGCTGCCCTGGTTGCGGCTGAGGTGCCGGCGGGCCCGGTTTACACCATTCGGGAGATCGCCAGCGACCCACACTTTAAGGAACGGGGCGCGGTGACGTCGTTTTCGTGGGAAGAGGCCGATGAGATTATTGCCATGCCCGGAGTTGTTCCGAAGCTAAATGAGCACCCCGGCAGTATTCGTTTTGTCCATGAAGCGATAGGTCAAGATACGGCACGGGTGCTGTCCGAGATTTTAGCTCTGTCGGACTCAGACATTGAACAATTGCGGCAAGATGGGGTCATTCGCTAGTTCACGGGGTTGCGTGTCGATCGGCTTCGGGCGTTCTAAAGCGCCATGCGTCCCTAAAACATCCCCCGGGGGAACCACAATCGATAGCCGTCGTTCGTCAAGGTTGGTGTTATCCTGGGGCATACAAAAAGGGGGGGAGATTTTCCGCGTTAAGATTGAAGGGCGGGCCTCCGCCAATGCCATGTGCAACGGGGGCTTAAAATCGGCGTATTCCTATCTGTACGGCTACTTCCCAAAGTCGCCCAAGGTCGTGCTCTGGATGATGAAGGTTGGGCAGTCGGCAGGGGCCCGTCGCAGACCGTTGCCATCCCTTTATCAACGGTCCCCGATGGTCGCGCCGGGTCAGCCCCTAGACCCAAAGTTTGCGTCAACAATGCGAGACTTATCTGCCATCACTGGTGTTGTGTTGCGCGGGGTTAGTCCCAGTGATAACGCGATGCCGCCGTTTATTATGGACGGAGCCTGATAAACGTGGTCGCTGGCCTTAAAAGGGACCATTTCCCCAAAAGCTCGCGGTATTAAAAGCCACTTGATACAATCAGCCTGAGGAGGCTTTCCCGTGACCGCTTTTTCTTTTCCTTACTTGGATGGGCATGTCCATATATTTCCCCAGGCATGGCAGCGCCGCATTTATAGCTGGTTTGCGCGGGACGGATGGCAGGTTCTCTATGATAATCGTTTCGAGGAAGATATCTGGACGATGCTCGAAGGACTGGGTGCCGGTGGAGCCTCGATATTGGTTTATGCTCACAAACCAGGCCTCGCCCGCCAACTCAATCGCTGGCTCTTCCAGTGGGCGCAGGGACGCCCCCGTCTGCGCCTTTATGGCACTGTGCATCCAGATGATGAGGATTTTGCCGGGATTGTTAGGGAAGCCTTGGATGAGTTTCATTTTGCCGGGTTTAAGATTCATGCCAATGTTCAGGAAGTGCGGGTTGATGATTGCCGGCTATGGCCCCTATACGAAATGATATTGGAACGAGGCCGGTCGTTGGTGATTCATGCGGGGAGGGAGCCGCATCGCAAGGATACGGTGGGCGTCAGTTTTTTTGTGGCGCTCATGTCTCGATTTCCTGGTTTGCGGGTGCAAGTGGCGCATCTTGGATATGATGAAGTGGATCAATTCGTTAAGCTTATGGAGGAATTCCCCGGTATCTATCTTGATACCGCTGCCATACCCGGCACCCGTCTTCCCCTGTCTTCCCGAAAACTACGGGAGATTATGGACAGGTTTCCCCGCCGTATTATTTATGGCAGCGACGCTCCCATTTTAGAGGAGGCTATCGAAGTGCACCGGCAGAGGATTTGGGAGGCGGCTGGTAGTGATATAAAGCGGCGGCAAATATTTCGAGAGAATTTGCTAGATTTTTGGGGACCCCCATTCAATTCTTTAGAGTAATTTAGCGGCGGCATAGGGTTGGAGAGAATGATGGGCCGGGGGTGTCCGATGGGATGGGAAAGTGGTTTAGCTGGACAGCGGTGATGGCCATAGTGGCCACCGTGCTATGTTCTTGTGGGGATCTCGGGGGCAATTCCCCCGCATCGCTAAGCCTTCCCACAATTTCCGTGCGGAATTGGAGCGGGTTGTTTCATCAGGAAGGCTTTCCCTCATCCGGATGGCATTCATTCTCAGGGATTTCCGTCAATACTCAAATGGTCGGTCTTGCTCCTCGCCGGATTGTTGTCAGTCAGTATCCTGACGCGTTAAATGGCTGGCATCAAAGTGTGGATGTCATTAATCCTCTTAATGGGAGTGACAAGCTGTTGCTGCGTCTTCCCGTTGAGCATGAAGCCGCGGCTTTAGCCATGAATGCTAAGTGGTTCATTTACGAGGACGCACTAGCCTCCAATGGCACATATCGATCATTAGTGGCTAGAAATTTTATGACCGGTCGCAGCCACACCATTTTCAAACTGCCCCTAGGCACATTTAGCGCGGGGGCAGTAAGCGGACTCACCATCCACGATGGCACCGCCTTTTGGCTAGCCAATCTGGTGACGCCAGAGGGACTGATCGGACGGGTCTATTCATTTGATTTAGCCACTGGGCGGCTTCGGATTCGCTTGAGTACGAGTGATACCACTCAGCACAGGCTGTTTTTGGCGATGAGTTCCAGTGCAAGAGGATTGTGGATTTCTGTGGCTCAACCCTCTAAAAACCCTCAAGGTCCTGGAGGCGCTTTATGGTATTGGTCCTATCGGGCTAAAATCGTTACCCGTCACATTCCCGTATGGCATCCACCGACTTTGCTCTATGGTGCCGATGCCACTGTGGTGCTGTTCTCCAGCAACCCGCAGCGTCCGCCTTCATCGCTGGCCAATCCCGGACCCTACCCTGTTTATGCCCTTGACTTTGGGTCAAAACGTATGGATCAGTTGACAAACGCCGTTAATCCCGGTGGCAGTGCCTCTCTTTATCAATCGTGGGTAGCCGTGAACAGCGTCCAGGATGGCAGCGTTTTACTCAATCTTAACACCCGAACCCGGTATATGTTCGCATGGCCGCAGGCGGCGGTGGGGGGAGGCTGGCTGGTGCTGCGGAGTGCAGATGGGTTGTTATGGCACACCCTGCCCAGAGCGGCTATGCTTGCACCTGGGCACCCAGCGACGAGATAATTATGGCGGCTTGGGCAACGTCGATGGTTATCCCATCCAATTTGACCTGGCGAAAATCTATGCCTCCAAGATGGGCGTCCCGTAAATCCGCTCCCTTAAGACGTGCGCGTGCCAGGATAGACCTATTTAGTGATTGATTTGCCGGGTTAATTCAGCCATGCAACCCCCGTGTTAAATCATATAGATGTTGACTTATCGTAAATTCGTCATCCATGATTGGCCCAGGAGAGATGGCGACACCCCCCAATATCCTCAACTTAAACTCGCCATCCCCAACACCGCCTAGTTGCGTTTAGAAACGCTTTTGGCCCGCGCGCACGAACAAACGTTTGACCCCCGGCAAATTCGCTTATCCGAAGCGGGGCAATGCGGCCGCCGGCAAACGCTTCGGGCCTTGGGATATACCCCCACGCCGCACACCGCCCGGGAACTCGCCATCTTTGATACGGGCCATTGGGTCGAGGACAAGATCGCGGAGGAGTGGGAGTCCCGGTATCCCGGCCAGGTCAACCGGCAAATCGAGGTCATGTCGGAATTTGGAACGGGTCACATCGAAATCTATGTGGAGCCGCTCAACCACATTGTTGAGGTCAAAACCACGACGGAGAAGCAAATCGCGCGGCTGCCTCTATCCTCCCATGTGGCCCAAGTCACGCTACATCTCCATTATTGGGGCCAGGCGTGGGGGTCTACGGCCGAGATTGTGTACTACGTGAAGGAAACCGGGCAAACGCTGTCATTTCCCGTTACGTATGATCCGCAGCGCGCGCGGGAACTCGTTGTCGGGCTGATGGAGGTCAAGGCCGCCATCGAACTGACGGGGGAGCCGCTGCCGATCCCCGACGACTATCAGGCCACGTCCTTTCCCTGTGCGTGGTATACGCTCCAGGGTCTGATGAAGTGCGGATTCTGGGCGTATTGTTGGGGCGCTCAAATCGCGACGGAACCGGACAAAAAAGATGTGGTCGCGGTCGCCCCGCCTCTGCAAGCGGATGTTCAGGAGTACGCCCAAGTCCGCCAGCAGCTTCAAGCGGTCAAGACCCAGGAGGAGATCTTAGAGACCCGCCGTGATCAACTTGAAGCGGGTTTTGGGTGCAACCTGGGGTCAAAGGCGTCCAAAAGAACAAACCTTAACCGCAAAGGAGATGATGTCAATGAGTGACGCCGTCGAACCGGCACATGGCTTTTCCGATCAGATTCTTCAGTTAGTGGGCGGCATGGTGGCGGAAAAACTGGAGGGCCTAGTGCGTCCCGTCGCGGCCGCGCCGATTCCGGCCTCCTTGGCGCAAAAAATCGCCCGGATCATGACCGATCTCCAGCGCCTTCCCAAGAACGGCTACAACGATTTTCACAAGTGTCATTACGTCATGGAGGCGGATGTTACCGACGCCTTACGCGATTTGATGGCCCAGCATGGGGTGGTGGTGCTGTCGACCATTGAATCGGTGGCGCAGAAGGTGGAGTCGTCGGGTGACGGCAGAAGCCGTCGACAACGACTACGGGCTGGGTGGTCTTCACCCTCGTTGACGCGGAGACGGGCGTCGTTTACGTGCACAGTTCCGTTCCTAAGCCTTAAACTTTTAGAGCACGGGATAGAGATTCTAAAAGGCCCACGGTATCTTACCTAGATGCGGTTCCGTTGACAACAATCGTCCGACATAGAGGCCGCTTGCCGCTGCCTGTGAGAGAGAATGGGTTGTGCCGGAGCAGTCTCCTATGGCAAACATGCGAGGAATCTGGGTTTCGAATCGTTCGTTGGTCTTGATGCCTGGTGAGTACAGCTTGCTATCCATCGCGTACAGGATCGTCTCCTGGTCGATGGGTTCGCGAATCAGCCTTTCTAAGGCGTCCAAAAACTCAAGCGTCGCACGAATGTACAACTCAGGGACTTCGGACCTCAGGTCCGTAAACTCCGCGTCGAGAGTCGGAATGATGGAGCAAGCCTCTCGATCCGATCCGAGGCTATGGGAACTTCTCGGCTTTCGAAGATCTCGAAGTCGCTGCGCCGCAATACGAGAACGTCCACGATTAATCGTGCCAACCACGTCGTGCAGGTAGCGGTCCGCTTCCGCTAGCGATGGGAAAAAGGACGGTACGAACAGGGTGAAGTTCAAATTCGCAGTCCCTCCATCCTTCCGCTCCCGGTAATTTTGTCCGTCCGGCATCGCGAGCCCTTCCTGTTTTTTGAGGATCACCCGCCCCCGTGGGTTCATGCAATAGGTTGTCGCCGAATATCCATGACCTTCGTAACGCAATTTCGTTTCCACGGAATGACGAAGAATCGCCTGGAGTTGGTTGCCTCGCATTTCGATTCGCAGCCCGAGATCAACCCGCGTTTCTCCCCGTTGGATGCCCAGGATATCGCATTGCCGCGCGAGCCATTCGTTACCGCTGCGGCCGGTCGCGAGGAGAATCGTATCCGCGCTGACGACCTCTCCATCCTCCAAGATTAACTGGAAGCCTCCCGCCGCTTGCGGGGTAATCGTGTGAACCTCCGTTTGGAAGCAGAAGTCCGTTTCTACCTTCAGTTCTTCGTAAAATGCTCGAAAAACCATTCGAGATAGATCCGTCCCGAGATGACGCGTTTTGGTTGATAAAACGCTGAAGCCGGCTTCCTGCGCTAGAGCGGTCAACTCCGGGTCATAGGTCGTGTACATCTCCGTCCGATTGGCGCCGTGGGTCGTTAACACCTGATCCACGTCGTTCATCAGCTCGAGCGCTTGTTCATCCCCGACTTGATGCGCCAGATCGCCTCCGAAATCGTTGGTATAGTTAAACTTTCCTTCCGATAAACCCAAGCCGCCAAAGCCGATGTACTTGTCGCCAGTATCGCCGTTCCCCTCCGTGTTCTGGCCGCAAGGACATACGCGATCTTCCAGCATTTTGCCCTTGTCGATCATTAATACCTGACGTCTCTTCTTCTTTAGCTCAAGCGCAGCAAAAATACCGGCGACCCCCGCGCCGATAATGACAAATTCATATCTCAAGTGATGACCTCCGCACGGCTATCGTTTCCCATCCATATCCAATTAGGAATCACGGGAGCTTCTTCCTGATTATATCTGGCCATGACCATGCTTATCAAAAGGCCCATCATCAGCATCGGAGTTTTAGAAGATTGGGTGGATGAATACGAGGAGTACGACTCACGCACGCATCAGGGCTCCCGAAAATAGGGTTAGTAACCGTGGAGGATAATTCGTCACGAGGCGCCTTGACACGAAGGCTAAAAATGCCTCAAGCGCAGGGCTGGGCGTTTCCGGGTTCTCCACTGCATTGGCCAGTCGCTGCGCAGCCCGCTCTAACTCTCGGGAGGTCGCCCCATGCTGTCGCATATCCTGCAGCCAGCGGTCTACCCAGTAGCCCATCGGGTCGCTATCCGGGTCCAACGGTAACGGTGCCATCTGCGTCACCTCTTGATGCCAGCTTACGGCGGTTGGGGCGGGGGATCGAACACGGCCTTATCCGATGTGACGGCGTCATACAGCTTACCGGTATGGATTTGACGGATTCCGACCTGATCCGGAACTACATGTTGATGGGATTGAAGCCCAAGATCCAGACTAATGTCTATGACAACGTCTGGCGTCCGACGGAACTGCTATTCGATTACGACCACCAGAGCGAAGTCATGGATAACTTCTTCCGGGACTACCTAACGATGAAGCTTGGCCGGATCCCGCGGAAAAATGAGGTGTATCAGGAGTTCAAGGATTATCATCGGGATTGCGGACTAGATATCGGTGAGCTATGCCAAGACATTAACAGATGCGCCAAGCACTACACCAATATGTATTTCGGCAGGAGCGCCGACGCCGCGTTGAAGTCGCTGTACGACGAGATGAGGGTCATTCGAATGGATGTCGCTTATCCATTTCTGCTGAAAATTCATGACGACCGCGCCAAGGGGCGATCACGGCAGAAGAGCTTCGTGACATCGTGAGGTTCTGCGTCAGCTATGTCATTCGCTGCGTGGTTTGTGACATGTCGACGAATTCATTGAACTAGCGTCCAGGATGGCAGCGTTTTACGCAATCTCAAGATCCGAAGCCGGTATATGTTCGCATGGACGCACGCGGCGGTGGGGGAGGCTGGCTAGTGCTGTGGAGTTCAGATGGATTGTTCTGGCACACCCTGCCCAGAGCGGCTATGCTTGCACATGGGCACCCAGCGACGAGATAATTATGGCGGCTTGGGCAACGTCGATGGTTATCCCATCCAATTTGACCTGGCGAAAATCTATGCCTCCAAGATGGGCGTCCCGTAAATCCGCTCCCTTAAGACGTG
>JAJYTS010000055.1 GCA_021792935.1 Bacillota bacterium
TTCCATCCCTGCCTGAGCTTTAAGCTTGGCAAAAATCATCCGACCGGCCGCTGTCTGCAGAACAGACGTGACCAAAACGGCAATAGTCTGGCCGATGAATTTACGGCCTCCGTCCACCACAATCATCGTCCCGTCGTCAAGATATCCGATGCCCTGACCGGACTCTTTGCCATCCTTGATCACGTGAACCACCATTTCCTCGCCGGGAAGCACGACGGGCTTGACCGCGTTGGCCAGTTCGTTGATATTTAGCACCGGCACCCCTTGCAACTCGGCTACCTTATTCAAATTGAAATCGTTGGTAACCACCTTGCCGTCCAATATCTTTGCCAACTTCAACAGCTTGGAATCCACCTCGAGATTAGGATCCACCTCGCGCTCATATATCTGAACGCTATTTTGCTCTTTTTGGATGCGGTTCAAAATGTCCAGTCCCCGCCGACCCCGATTGCGCTTCAATACGTCGGCGGAATCGGCGATATGCCGCAATTCCTCGAGAACAAAAGCGGGAATCACCAAGGAGCCTTCCAAAAAACCTGACTGGCATATATCCGCGATGCGCCCATCAATGATGACCGAGGTGTCCAAAATTTTTGGCTTCATGGCATCAGACCCGGTGCGATGCTTCAATCGGGTAGGAAGCCACGATTGCGGCCGCATCAGATCGTCCTTGCGGCGAATGGATACGCGCAAACCAAAATATCCGCAGCCAACCGTAATAGCCACGCGAAGCACATTTCCGGGAAAACCTAATCCGGTCAAGGCAACGCCAATGAAAAAGGCGATGACTAAGCCGACAATTAGCCCAATGGATCCCGATACCAAATCTTGCGTGGGAGTGCGTTGAAGTTTCGATTCACCCCACGCCGCTGTCCGCCCAGCCCACGCCACCAATGTCGGTCCCAATAGATAGCCGAGAATTCCGCCGATAACCACACCAACGGCGGCCATCACTTCATCCCGCATAGGACCAAGCGCCTGAAGCAATGGCCACGCTTGAAAGGCACGATGGCCTTGCAATATCAGTCCCAGGCCAATAAGCGCCCCAACCGCGGTCATAATCTGCCGCACAATCCTGTTCACACTGGCCACCTCCCCACAATTATTTTGGGGTTGCTGCTTCCAACCAACCCAGTTTTTAGTCTTCCCGCAGGCGCCTATAAAATACTAAAAATTAACAAGTGCAAATGCTTTCTTTTGCGCCTCCAGAAGGATCATATCATACCAAACCCAAGACGAATGGCATGTCAAAACTACAGCGATGTCGAGAATTTCTACCAACACGATGCCGCTTGGAAATCACTTTCGCGGCTCCCACAAATCATTCCATTTCTATCCCCCCACGCCATCGCGAATCCAAGCTGAAACTATTGACAAGTGCAAGTCATTAAGCGCACGTTTATGGCGAGGTGAATGCCATGTCTTCAGAATCACGGCCGCCTGTACCGCCGTTTAACGCCGATTCCGCTCGACAAAAGGTAAGAGGCGCGGAAAACGCTTGGAACACCCGCGACCCGGAAAAAGTCGCCCTCGCTTATAGCGTGGATAGCGTTTGGCGAAATCGCGCCGAATTTATTGAGGGGCGAAAAGCGATAATTGAGTTCCTACGACGCAAATGGGATCGCGAACTGGATTACCGCCTCATCAAAGATGTCTGGGCATTTTCCAGCGATCGCATCGCTGTACGTTTTGCCTATGAATGGCATGATGACTCAGGACAGTGGTATCGCTCCTATGGCAACGAAATGTGGCATTTTAACGAGGACGGTCTAATGGTGCGCCGGCACGCGTCCATCAACGACGTCCGCATAAATCAAACGGAGCGCCTCTTTCACTGGCCCTTGGGGCCACGCCCGGACGATCACCCCGGACTTGAAGCGCTCCACTTGTAGCACCCGCACGCCGGGCCCAGTTGTGAACAAGGGAAGTGGGCCCGGCAGCTGCACTGCGTCTCAAAGACCCCCCAACTAACGAACCTCTTTCACACCGAAAAGTTTGCTTGCAGTCAGGCGTTCCCACCAAGCTATTCCGCTTCACCGGAATGCAAAAGCCGATAGATCAAAGAAGCGTAGCGCGGACTAATCCCATCCACGCTATCCAAATCGGCTATCGACGCCGTCCGCAGCGATTGAATGTCCCCATAACGACGAACCAATTGTCTAATGACCCCGTCGGAAAGACGCGGAATCTGATGCAGTATTCGATAGCCGCGGGGCGTGAGCAGACGCTCCCCGTCGTCCTTTCGATATCCGAGCGCTAGAAACCAGTCTTTGTCATCCAAAGCCGCAGCGGTGCGCTTCCAGGTTGGGGGCACCTCATCCACCACCTGATAGTCTGACCAAATCCAGCGCCACTCTCGGCGTATGTCCGGATACTCCTCCAGTTGCAAATCCATCAAATGGCCATCTTTGCCCAACTCCACAATGTATGCATTTAATTCATCACGCACCTCAAGGGCCACTAAACCTCGGCGCAGCACCTCAACCACATCTTCCAAACGTACTCCGGCATATAGCTCCGCTTCCGGAAGCCGTCGAACCGCCCCCCGATAAAGACGGTCGTACCGGCTGAGAGAATTGACCGCTCCCTGCGCTTTGGCCAATATATAGGCTAAATCGTGCAAAACGTACCGTTCAGTATTGCGGTAAAGTGAGACCGTCCCGCGCCGCGCAGATATAGCAACTACCAGTACGTCACGGGTCCGCGCCAACTTTTCCGCCGTACGATGGCGAATTCCAGACTCGGTGGTTTGTGCCTCAAGCAGTGGAACAATTTCGACATTGGCCATGCGAACCTGGGCAATGGTCTGGTCCAGTAGAATGGCTCCATCCATTTTAGCCAGCTCATAGACTAAAGCCGGATGAAAGGGGATATCCAGGCGAAATCCCCCTTTACAATCCAGGTCGATATCGGGCTCGCCGCCTATAACAATCAACGCACCGCAGTGTGCTTGAATAATACGGTCAATGGCCTCGCGAAGCGGTGTTCCCGGCGCCACTTTGGCCACCTCTTGCAACATCCCCTGCATGACAGCCTCCGCTTTTACTCTAACGTCTCAAGCCCCAGACGTGATGCCGCACCCCTAACGGTGCTTTCTGAAACAACTGCTAATCCTGGCAGTATTTCCGATATGCGGCCGGGAACCAGCGCTTTCCTAAATCCCAGATTTTGGGCCTCTCGCAGCCGCTCCCCCATACGCGATACGCGCCGCAGTTCGCCGGTTAATCCCACTTCCCCGGCCAATACCCATTCTGCGGGTAGAGCAATCCCCATCACACTACTGACGGCAGCCGCCATAATTCCCAGATCTAATGCCGGATCGTCGACCGAAACACCTCCCGTCAATTTAAAAAAGGCGTCCATTTCCGATACCCGCAAGCCTAAATGACGCTCCAGCACCGCCAGCACCAAGGCCACACGGTGGGGATCCATTCCCGACACCACCCGGCGCGGATTACCATAAGCCCGCACCAATAAGGCCTGAACCTCCACCAAAAGAGGGCGGCTTCCTTCCACGGCCGCCACCACCGCCGAGCCCGAGGCCTCATGCGGCCGCTCCGCCAAAAGAGCCCGCGAAGGGTCCTCAACCGGCGACAAGCCGTCCCCTTCCATGGCAAAAAGGCCCAGTTCGCTCGTCGATCCAAAACGGTTTTTAATCCCGCGCAACATGCGAAAAACATGTTGGCGGTCACCCTCAAACATCAGTACCACGTCCACCAGATGTTCAACCACCCGTGGACCTGCCAGCGCTAATGGACACTGTCTTCATCCTGACGACTCCACCAGGCTTCACCCGAGTCCGCGTCAAATTGAAACCCCCAGCTCGACGGAAGTGGGCGGACAGCCGCCATTCGGCGCGAAGGATGGCGCATAAGCCGCGCCGCCAGCACCCAGTCAGAGCTGGGCAAGAACCGAAATAGGGCGGGCATTCGACCCATGGCTCCCAAAAGGACTAGCGCCTCATCCATCCGCTCCACCAAAAAATCGGCGTCAGCCGCGGGAACAGCGCCGGTCACCAGGGCATTCCATCCACGCTGCCCCAGCGAGAGAGCCAGATCCCCGCTTAAAATCCAACCTCGGGACCAAGTCAAGGCGTTGGCGCCGCCGTCGGCGATGGCGATAATCAACCGGTTAGCCACACCATCTCGAGCTGTTGATTCCGGACACACCACAAACCACCTATCACTCAATCCTACTAAAAAGCGAGGACTCTCCAGGGGTACCGGCAAAACCGTCAAATGACGCTCCACCATTCGGCGTCCCAAACGCCACCAACAATCCCAGGATGAATCATAGGCAATTCTAAGGTGCCGCGACCGGCGAAACATTTTACTTCCTTGGGACCATAACGTCAGGAGCTGGGCATATTGTCTCTGAGGATCCAAGGTTCCCCCCGTTTCCTGCACATTGACCAAAGCCAAGGACTCTCGTGCTTGACTTAACTGGTGTTCCATGCATATAGCCCAGTGCATCAGCCTAAGTTGCCTTAAGCTGCGGGCCGCATTGACCCCTCTTTGTTCACATGCCCGACCAAGAATACCGGGCACCCTTGCTTGGCCACCCGCATCAATTGCGAGGCCACGTCACGAACTTGCGCCACCGATCCCGGAGCCGATTCCAACCCCGGGTTATAGGCGGTTTGCAAAGAATCCACCACCGCCATCAGCCAGGACTGGCTCTTCATAGCCTCGGTGATAATTTGGATGTTGCCTTCCGCCAGCAAATACAAGTTATCGCTGTTAACGCCCAAGCGCTCTGCCCGAATGCGGGTCTGCACCTCGGACTCCTCTGCCGTCACATAGAGAACAGGGCCTCGCTGACTCACATGCGCCGCGATTTGCAGGAGAAGGGTGGACTTTCCAATCCCGGGGTCGCCTCCCAAAAGGACGAACGCCCCCGGAACAATGCCTCCCCCCAGCACCCGATCAACCTCGTCAATTCCTGTACTTTCGCGAGCAATAGCGTCGGTAGACACCTGACTTAACGGAACCGGCTGACGAGACGCTTTTTTCCCGGCAGAAGGAGGGCTCGAACTAACCACCTCTTCCACCATTGTATTGTAGCCGCCACAGCCGGGGCAGCGTCCCAGCCAACGGACGCTGCCGGTGCCACACACTTGACAGCTATAACGCGTGCGTTCTCGGATAGATATCACGATCCTTTCTTGGTACCCGCCTTGGCCACGGCCTCTTCCTTATGGGAAAAGACCAACCGCCCTTCTTCGGCATCAACCAAAACGTGCGAGCCTTCCGGAAACTTCCCCGCTAATATCTGCTCAGCCAATTCATCCTCAACCAGATGCTGAATGGCCCGACGAAGCGGCCGCGCTCCAAACACCGGGTCGAATCCTTCTTGGGCAATGATTAATTTGGCCGCGTCACTCACCGCCAGATGATACCCATTTTGCCCAATCCGTTGTTCGACCTCTTTGAGCATAATTCCTACTATCTCCGACAAATGCTGCTCGGAGAGCTCGTGGAACACAATAATTTCATCGACACGATTGATGAACTCGGGGCGAAACGTATGCTTCACCTCATCCATGAGCCGGTCTTTCATGTCGCGATAGGCGGAATCCTCGGTATCCTTGCGAAAACCAATTGTGCCATGCCGCTTAATGACTTCCGCGCCCACGTTTGAGGTCATGATAATGACGGTGTTGCGAAAGTCCACGGTGCGTCCCTTAGATTCCGTTAGGCGCCCCTCTTCCAACACTTGCAGCAGGACATTGAATACCTCGGGATGCGCTTTTTCAATCTCATCCAGCAACACCACCGAATAGGGATGGCGCCGCACCGCTTCCGTCAGTTGCCCGCCCTCCTCATAACCCACATAGCCGGGAGGCGCTCCCATCAATCGGGACACGGCATGCCGCTCCATATACTCGGACATGTCAATAGTCACCATGGCATCCTCGTCGCCAAACAAGGAACTTGCCAACGCTTTGGCTAGCTCTGACTTGCCTACGCCGGTAGGGCCAAGGAAAAGGAACGAGCCAATGGGCCGCTTGGGGTTTTTTAGTCCGGCACGGGCCCGGCGAATGGCGCGGCTAATGGCGCGAACCGCTTCGTCCTGACCCACGACCCGTTCATGCAATTCGTCCTCAAGATGCAAGAGCCGTTCCGACTCCTCGCCGGCAAGCCGCTCCACGGGAATCCCCGTCCACGACGACACAATATGGGCAATGTCGTCCGGAGTCACGTTGATGGTCTCCTGCCGCTGGCGATTGTGCCATTCTTGCGTCTCTTGGTCCAACTGCTCCCGGACCTTTTGCTCCTCGTCACGCATTTGTGCCGCTTTCTCAAACTCTTGCGCCTGCACCGCGGCTTCCTTCTCTTTGCGGATTTCCTCCAGTTTGCCCGCCAAATCCTTCAAATCAGGCGGTGCCACATAGCTCTTGAGGCGTACTCGCGATGCAGCTTCATCAATCAGGTCAATAGCTTTGTCTGGTAAAAAGCGATCCGACACGTAGCGGTCGGACAAATACACGGCGGAATCGATGGCCTCGGGAGTGATGTTGACCCGATGATGCGCCTCATAGCGGTCCCGCAGCCCAATTAAAATTTGTACCGCTTCGTCAGTCGAAGGCTCTTCCACCATGATAGGCTGGAAACGGCGCTCCAAGGCCGGATCCCGCTCCACATACTTGCGGTACTCATCCAACGTGGTAGCGCCGATTGCCTGCAGTTCCCCGCGCGCCAACGCTGGTTTAAGTATATTGGCGGCATCGATGGCTCCTTCGGCTGCGCCCGCTCCCACGATGGTATGCATTTCATCGATAAAAAGGATGACATTTTTGGCCTCGCGAATTTCGTTCATGGCGCGCTTAAGACGGTCCTCAAACTCACCCCGATACTTAGAGCCGGCCAACATGGCACCCAGATCCAAGGCCACCACGCGACGATCCTTAAGGATTTCCGGCACTTTATTCTCCACGATTCGCTCGGCAAGCCCTTCGACCACTGCCGTCTTGCCTACCCCCGGCTCGCCAATCAGCACCGGATTATTCTTGGTGCGACGGCTTAAGATCTGAATGACTCGCTCGGCCTCTTTATCCCGCCCTATAACAGGGTCGAGCTTGCCGTCCCGTGCCATTTGAGTAAGGTCGCGTCCATACAAGTCCAGAGTTGGGGTGTTCACTTGCTGGGGAGCTTCGGCCGGAGTGGTGCTGGCACCCGGATTATTGTTGGCATGCACCAATTGGTGGCGAACCTTGTTTAAATCGGCGCCAGCGGCCAACAGCACTTGAGCCGCCACGCCCTCGCCCTCACGAATGAGACCCAAAAGCAAATGCTCAGGTCCAATATAATTCTGGTTCAGCGACCGCGCTTCCTCGCCCGCCAGCTCCAAAACCACCTTTTTAGCCCGAGGGGTGAAAGTCACCTCTTCATTAGGCCCAATGGCGGGTCCGCGCCCGGTGGCTTTGAGCACCTCAGCTCGCACCGTTTCCAAATCCAGTCCGATGGACTGAAGGATTTTGGCCGGCAACGAGTTAGACTCCCGGATAAGGCCCAATAAGAGATGCTCCGTTCCCACGAAGTTGTGGCCCATGCGGCGCGCTTCGTCCTGGGCATGAATAACCACCCGCCGCGCCTTCTCGGTAAACTGTCCGAACATGTTATCCCTCTTTTCTTTCTAATGCTTCCCCAAAAGGTGTCGCCTCAAAGTGTCGGCCCTAATTTCATCACGCTCTTCCGGCCTTAAATCTCGCCCCACCTCAGTCTGCAAAACTGAGGGACGAGTCATTAACGTCAACTGTGGAAATGCATACGGCAAGGGCCCCTCAATGAGACCCAAATCAATCCCCAATTTGACGTCAGACAGCCTATTAAGCGCCTCATCGGAGGTCATGATCCGGGCGTTGGTCAAAAGCCCCCAGGAGCGTCCCACCTTGTCGGCCAAACTGAGGCTGGCATTGCTCTTTAAATGCTGACGGGCATTGCGCTCCCTGCCGACTATTTGCTGGGTAACTACCATTAAGTTGTGGCACAGCTCCTCTTCTGTCAGACCCAAGGAGACTTGATTGGAAATCTGAAAAATGTTTCCGAGAGCCTCCGAACCCTCCCCGTAAAGCCCCCGCACCACCACTCCCACCTGAGCCAAGGTGGTAAAAACCTGAGGCGCCTGCCGGGTTATCACCAAGGCAGGCAGGTGCAGCATCACCGATGCCCGGAGTCCTGTACCAAGATTGGTGGGCCAAGCGGTCAAATATCCCCGTGTTTCGTCGCAAGCAAAATCCAAAAACTGTTCCAGCATATCGTCTAGTTGATTGGCAATTTGCCAGGCTTCATCCAATTGCAAACCGGGCAGCAGCACCTGAAGCCGCAGATGGTCCTCTTCATTAACCATAATGCTGATGCCTTCCCGGTCGTCGGTCGCGACCGCCTCATGGCGCACCGGGTCTTGAATAAGCAAGGGACTGACCAAATGCTTTTCCATAAGGACATTGCGTTCCAAGAGACTTAACTGGTTGAGTCGGCGGAAGTTAAGCCGCCAGCCAGGTTCCAGAGCCGCAATCGCCTTCTCCACGGTTTCCAGCATGAAACGCCCCTGATCGTCATTCATGCGGTGAGGAAAGGGCACGCCCACCAAATTGCGGGCTAAGCGAATGCGGCTAGACAAGACAATATCGGATTCAGGACCTGAACCATCCATCCACTGACTAAATCCTGTCATGCCCGATCCTCCCCTTTTTCAATCGCTTTGATCTTGTCGCGAATTTGTGCCGCCTCCTCAAACGCTTCCCGCTTGATGGCGTCGTTCATGGATTCCCGCAATTGCTCGAGTTCCCGTTTGGCATGAAGTTTCCGCGCTCCGCGGGCGGGAAGCTTGCCACGGTGCTCAACTCGCCCGTGCAACCGCAGAATAAGGGGATTTAAGTCATCCGCGAACACCTCATAACACCGATCACAGCCCAGACGTCCCGTATCCGCGAACTCTTGAAAAGAATGGCCGCAGTGGGGACAGACTCGAGTATCCATTTGAGTACGGGTGCCCGGATATCCCGACTGCCCAATGAGCCCTCCCAACACATGCTGCATAGTGAACTGCGGAGCCAGCATGAAGTTGAAGGCGCCTTCCTGATGGGCACAATCCTGACATAGGAAACGCTCCGACTTTTCCCCGTTGACAACTTTGCTCAAATGCACTTGCGCGGGATTCTTATGACAGCGTTGACAGACTGGCATTCCTTGTGCGCTCATCGTAAGAGACCTCTCTTTCGTTCAAAAGCGGCCGTCATCATCGCTCGCAAGAGGCGTGCTCGCAACTGGTCTCGCTCCGGCAGATCGATACGAAGAACATCACGCTTCATAGCCGCTTGCATGACAGCCGCTTCGCGCTGGGAAACGAGCCCCGCTTCCGCCACACGAAGGATTAATCCCCAAGCCCGTTCCTCATCGATTGCGTCAATTTCGTGCAAAAAGGCCGCCAATTCTCGCTGTTCCGCACCGAGACGGAGAACCCGTATGTTTCCTCCGCCGCCGCGCCGACCTTCCACCACATACCCGCGATCGGGAGTAAAACGCGTCATCAAGACATAACTTATCTGCGACGGAACGCAATCAAACCGTTCCGCGATTTCTGTCCTTTGTATCACAATCGCACCATCCGGCGAGCTTTGCAGCAATCGTCGAAGATGAGCTTCTATCGCATCAGCCAAACTGGCCATCATTTTTCACCGCTTCTGACTTTGACTGTCTTTGTCGTTCATGATTATAGCATACGATCCAATCTTGTCTAGTATCTAGTTGGGCTAAAAAATGTCCACAAGAGATTGTTAGGGGCGACCCATGTACCACGGAAATCATTTACTAGACCAACTAATATCACCTCACGCAGCCTTTACCACGGCGAGGGATTTTCCAAAACTGTCCTCATTGTTACTGATTAACTGAAGCGTTCGTAGACAGGCTATGAGAAAAAGACAAAACGAAAGCAAATACTGAAGTGACCTCGGAAAACGCTAGCAATTATCCCCGCTAAAAAGGGCGGCCCTGAATAGGACTGCCCTTAGCTGGTAATCAAGACATACGTGATACATGGCTCCACTCGTAAGTCGGCAACTCAAGCCTAACCGCTGTCCATCGAACGAGCCACCAGCCTACCCAAAACCCGCTCACATTCAAAAGGACCTGGTTTAATCCTGGCGAGCGATAGGCATAGCCAAAAACAGCGTCAAGAATAAGCTTCAAAACTTCAATGGCTAGCGACGTTCCCGCTGACCAAGTTCCCCCCTATGGTGTAGACGATATCGTGCAACGGATCATGCGTAACGATAAGATAGAGCGAACGAATTGGGTTCCACGACATGTAGCTTTGATGCCATGGCTGGTGTTGCATAGACAATAGGAGCTCGCGTTGGAATGGCACAGGGAAAAAGCAAACACTCAGCCCGCCCACCATGTAAATAAAGAATACCGTAAACAGAAAATGTTCTTCGAGGACACGTCTTTGCTTTAAATGCCCAGCCAACAATACCATATACACAAAAGTGGCGACCATCATAAGAGGAATCACGTTAATCATGCGAACGGCTCCCCAATAAGAAAATCATAAGGCGTCTTAGTTAACCCTGATGTCCCCCTGCAGCCCACTAAGTAGAACCTAGCGGCATCCGACAAGTGCCCCATCATTGAAACCGCCCTGAAGAAAAGCGACCCGATGCGTCTAACCTGAAAAAACGGCAACTAACACGATTGACCCCGCACCCATTCCAAGACTTCATCGGCATGACGATCAGGAGGAAAAATGGGGTAAAAAACCTTTTCAATGGCACCTTGTCGTATCACCAGCGTTATCCGCTTTAACAGTGTCCTCAGTCCCCCTCCATCATGGGCGGGACGAATTTGTACCGTAAAAGCGGGTAATCTTAAGGCTTGCGTTAACTGAAGCGCGGCATCGCTTAATAATGGATAAGGGAGGCCTAAGCGATCGACCACTTCTTGTTGATAGGGCGTTGACTGCGTGGACAACCCCACAACAAACACGCCGAGAGCAGCGAAATCCGATGACAAATCCCGAAATCCGCATGACTCGGGAGTGCAGCCGCGAGCGCCGGGAATCTGCTCCCAACCCGCCGGATTATCCACCCCGGGAAGGCCGGTGAGGGGATAGGCATAAACAACCGTTCGTTCAAAACCTGGGGGAGTCTCGTCAAGTCGTATAGTACCGCCATGGGTGGCGGGCAGTGCAAGAGATGGAATCGACAAACCCGGTAGATGATCCGCCAATCCATCTTGAACAGGTATCGGCAGATCTTGCGGCAACCGCATAGGATCCTGCATTGTACAACCTCCCTATCAAACAAGCCTGAAGGCCAGCCAACTATCGCGGCGGCAATAAACCCTGCGCTTAATTCGCTAAACAGGCCGTCATTCCCTTTAGCGAGACCGTCCTCAAAAACGGTTAAAATATCCCGGTCGGGCGGCCCAATCGTATTTACCAATCACCGCATTTGCCCCGGGGGACACCTCCGGGGAGTCTAGACAGGAATGGACGGGCCGGTGACAAGCCACAAGGCAACGAACGCGATAGCCGCGACCATCGATCCGATGAAGAAGGGGAACTGTGAACCCATGACCTCCCATAAAACGCCACCACCAAGAGAGGCCATGAGCTCCGCGAACCCCAGCAGGGCATTAAACGTCCCCAGTCCGGTGCCCCGGGCGGTCGCAGGCAGCAACCCGGTCGCATAAACCTTCTGATTGCCATCGACAAGCGCGATAACTATGCCGTATAGCGCCATCAACGGCCAAATCCAGACGCTCGTGGGAGCAACGGCAAATCCCACATAAATGAGAGCTAGTAGTGCGAATCCGCCCAACAGCAGGGATCGGTGGCCGATGTGGTCCCCAAGGCGGCCGCTTGGCATCGACAGAGCGCTGGCCACGCCATTCATAACAAAATAGGTCAGCGGGATGAGGAGGATTGGCATCCCCAAGGCTCGCGCCCGGAGAACCAAGAACCCTTGGGAAAAGGTGGCGAGCGCCAAGAGTCCGGCCGCCAACATAAACTGCCGAAATGGCCTGGGTAAATTGCGTAGACCAAGCCGCGGACGCTCCTCTGCGGCAATCCTCGGCCGATTGTCCCGCAGGCGAAGGAGAAAGGGAACCGCTGCGAGACCGGGGATGAGTGTCAGGGCAAAGACCATGCGAATCCGATCATGCGACCACCAGAGTACGGCAGTGGCCGCCAACGGTCCTACCGCAGCGCCCAGTTCATCCATGGCCCGTCGAAAGCCGAATGATCGACCACGATTGGCGGGTGTTGTGACATCAGCCAGTAGGGCATCTCGCGGAGAAGTGCGAAATCCCTTGCCCACACGTTCTACCTGACGCAGGGCAAAGACCGATCCCAAAGCGCCTGTGAAGGCAAAAGCCGGTTTGGTCAGGTTCGAGAGCGTGTACCCGAAAAATATCAGCCACTTCCGATGGCCAAGCCGGTCCGACAGCCATCCCGCAAACACTTTTAAGACGCCAGCAATGCCAGCTCCCACGCCTTCCATCAAACCATACACCCAGACCGGCGCACCTAGCACACTAGTCAAAAAAAGCGGTAAAAGAGGCCCGACCATTTGGGTCGAAAAATCGGTGAAGAAGCTCACCAGACCGGCTGCCTTCACGATGGGGTGCAGTATCTGATCCGCCTCAGAAGATTGAGAAGACCCTGACATATGAGACCTCCCATCGGGCTCAGGAGCGATCGGCATCGGCCTGGCCCTTGACCTCTTATTGCAAAGAATTTTTATTGACTCTGACTGCGGTGGCCTTTCGCCCAATAGGGCTGACAGCATTTTCGTGAGCAACCACATCCACGATTTGCTCAACAGACATACCTTAGGGATTCTGAGCTCTTGATAATCGCCCACCACAAGCGGTGTAGCACAGAAAAAACCCTCGCCAGGGGCGAGGGTCAAAAAATGGGTCGGCACGGCCTGATGATCCCAGTCCCCTGCGGGACCAGTAGTCTCAGCGTACGCGAGGGGGACGACCGTGTGCGGCATGG
>JAJYTS010000056.1 GCA_021792935.1 Bacillota bacterium
CTGAATAAGTATGCTCCGGAGAGCGATTCTACAGCATTACCCTTACACACCGCCAATGGCTAAAACCCTTTACTCATCACAGTTTGCGGCCTTGGCTGGGCATTAACGGCGAAACTCCAGATATATACAGAATTTCAATGTCGCGACCCATCCAGGTTCCGACTTGGACACTGCGCGTTGTCGCCTCCACCGCCACAATCAGGTCGATATCGCTGGCGACATCCACTTCGCGCCGGGCGAAGGACCCACAGAGGAGAATGCCGGCGACCCCCCAGTCTCCAGCGCGCGTACGAATCAGGTCAACCAACGACGTAAAATCCACGCCGAGCGCGTCGACATTCACGCTCCTCACTCCCTCCGGCATCACCGCAGCGATACCCAGTCTTGCTTGGATCTGAGTGTACCGGATCGTCAACGGGGGTGGCGCCAAATTGGGAAGCGGCTGGTCCTCACGCGCACGGCAGGCAGGGACATCTGTTGCCTGACAGGTTAAATACGTGACCCAGCGTTGGCGGACATTCGGGGGCGAGAGCGCATTAAGCATCCTATTGATACCACGAATTTTTAGTTCCCAGAGCAGACAATGGCGACCAAGGTCCCTAGTATTCCGAGGAATGTTCATTAAGCGTGGAACCCCTCTTGGGAGGATAGCATACTCCGCGCCTCGAATACGCATAGGGAATTATCCCAAGTGACTCCGACTAGGAAACGTTGAAGGAGCGTGCCATTGCCAAGGTTCCACGATCGTCATCCCGAAGAGCTCCATGGAGGAATGCTAAGTGAAATTCGTTCTGATTTTCGGTCCCCAAGCTGTGGGTAAAATGACTGTCGGACAAGAACTGGCCAAGATCACGGAATTGAAGCTATTTCACAACCACATGACCATCGAACCGCTCATCGCCATATTTGGCGGCACCGAGGTCACATGGCGGTTGTCGGATGTGTTCCGCCGCCACATTTTCGAAGCAGCGGCTCACAGCGACCTGTACGGTCTGATCTTTACCTACGTCTGGGCCTTCGATTTAGCCCGCGAGTGGGATTGGGTGGATAGTACGTGCCGGGTTTTTGAGGACGCCGGCGCCGACATTTACTTTGTGGAACTCGAAGCGGATTTGAACGAGAGGCTTCGTCGCAACGTCAGTGCTCATCGGCTCGAGCACAAACCGACCAAACGCAACCTGGAGTGGTCTACCCGTGACCTGACCGAAACGGCCGCTCGACATCGGTTGAACTCGCATCGCGGAGAAATCACACGGGACAAGTACCTAAGGATAGACAACACAAAACTCGATGCCCATGAAGTCGCCCGCATGGTCAAGACGACGTTTGGGCTCTAAGAGAATGGCAAGATCGAAGGAACTGCTTGTATGCTCACTTTTTGGCGTCCCGGGGATCATGCCCGGCCCCGTGTATGCGCTTTAGGAGGGCTTAATGGGGAGGGATGTCCAACAGGAACTCACTGCGGGAACATGGAATCAGGATGGCTAATGCCTACCGTGCAGACGGTTGCCCGGAACACTCCGTGCTCCGACCGCCCCATACCAGGCGATGGATGACAGCCGAGATGCCCAGGAAAGCGGCCTCCGAAGTGGCCAGAGCATACCAGTAGCTCACATGCAGCACCGAACTGGTGCTCACGGAGATCGCCACACACCCGACTATCCCGAACCAGAGTTTGTGGGGTAATCGCCTCTTCATGGTAAACCTCCTACGGTTCAAATCATCCACGACGTAGCCGGTGGTCCTGGCAGACATACCGTCGATAGGATTTATGGTACCAATTATTTCATACGGAGAAACGAAAGCAAACTGGCGTTTACCAGCGTCCTGCACGCTTGATACGCAAAAGGGGGCGCCAACTTGGGGTCCGAGTGTTCAGTGATAACATTTGGAGGGCGGCATATGTCTTCGAGCGGGGATTTATTTTCTGTCATCAATCATCAACTCTCGGGGGCAAGAACGCATTAAGCACTACGTGAATCATGGGCAGTTGTACGCGAAAAAAAGTCCCCCTCCATGCCCCCTCAACCATCCCTGATTAGGGGCTCCCCAAGCGGTGTGGCCAACAAGCACCTGTGCCACAGAGCGGATCCCGGAACTAACAGGTTAACGGTGGGTTAGCCATGTTACGAGTGCCGCACCGATTGGTCCAGTTATCCAACTGTTGCGTTGCATGACGCCGAAGAACCGGCCCAGAATACCCTGTTCTGGTTGCTGGTTTCCGGTGACCATCGCTTCTACGGCGTCCACCAAATCGCAGAGTTCAGCCGCATCGGGACTGTTAAGTTCGTCGATATACGCGCGTAGTTCGGTTAAGGAAGCCCCAATGTTGATGGTTGCCGACGCTTGGGTTCCGATGATCGAGTTAGTCGCGTTTTCAATGTGAAACGTGGGCGGGGTAGTCACAGTGGCGGTGCCCTCATCTCGCAATTCGCGATCGGTCTTGTAGAACGCCATTTGCTGGAACGGTTTGCCACCAACCACATCTAACCGTGACTCAATTATGTGAAGTTGCTCGCCGGAGACTTGGCTTCGTAGAATGTCGTGGTCGCGGATGTCGGTGCCTGGTCTAAACCCCACGTAGGCTCGACCCTCTCGCTTGGTGTGATTCCGCACGCCGACATGCTATGCGACCTCGGTCCCGCTTCGTACAATCGCAAACTGTTCCCCGAATTCCTTAATAAATGGCTCAATGTCCGGATTAAACAACTCAATCCCTCCTAGATTTGACGTTGAATAATTGTTCAGTTATTGGACTTCGTCTTTTCAGGGCCGAAAAGGAGTTCCGGTCACCACTCAGATCGAAAGACCCCCACACATAAGAAGAACGACGCGGCGAGGCAAAAGTTCCAGGGCTATCCAAAGCCCATCATATAGTTAGTCTCTGGGCCCACGACAGACCGTTACGGTTCCTGTGTGCGTCGTTTGGCCGGCGGTCGGGGCAATAAGTGCTTAGGGAACGACGGCACTCCATGTCCGTCCCAGATTGGTGGATAACAAGAGTCGCCCATGGTGGGGCCCCTGACCGACCAGGAGCATCAATCCGGGCATCACGGCGAGGGCAGTCGCGGTCTCAAAGAAAGGCCAGTTCCGGGAAGGGCCCGCGAGCACGAGGTGTACAAAGTTGTGGGGCGCACTGGCAGAGGTTAGGGTGATCCGAAGGTGAGGCCATCGCCAGCCCGCAAAAGCCACCTGGCTGACGCTCGGGCTGGCCGCCAGCCAACCGGCACTCTCGCCAAAGTAAACGCTTTGGGTGGGACTGAGCTCCGGGTAGTCCCCCGGATACATGTATCCTTCATTGAAGACTTGTTGCACTGTACCGCCATTGAGATGGGTCTGCAGGACGGTATAGGCCCGGTTGCCGAGTCCGGCATTGGCGCCGCGCGCCAAGATCCACACCACGTCGTGCGGACCGCGAGACCACTGATACGACCAGGGAAGGCCACCGGCTATTGGGAGCTTGGCGCCCCGCTCCCATGTGCGGCCGCCATTAGTCGTGGCCCACAGTTGTCGATGAGCAATGGCGAGACCGCGTGTGGGGGATACAAAGAGAAGGGCGCCCGCTTGGCCAAACGGCGTTCGTACGGTGCTCCAGTGGAGGCCTCCGTCGTGCGTGACGACCACATCGCCTAAGGTCTGGTGAGCAAGCCCGTCTTGGAAGGCCGGTTCGGTAAGAGGACCTGCGACGCCATAGCCGATTTCAGTGTTTAGGAAGTCGACCACGTGCAGGGGGCCGATGGCGGGTTCAGGGACCGGGCCCCAATGCCCTGCCACATCTCGTAAGAGATGAGTGGGAGACCACGCCCAGCCCGCATTCGGTGTTACCATGTCCATGCCCACAATCTCGTCTGGTCCGGCATACTGCCGCTCCCAGTGACGTCCAGCCGACGTGGTGCGATAGATGGCGCTGGCTCCGGCGACAAACCCGGTCGTGGCGGAGACCAAATCGACGGCGTCCAGCGGAGGCACCGTGCGCCAGTCTTGGGCTACGGTCGTCATGGAGGCGGTCTTAGTAACGGCCGTATAGTGGTGATGAATTGGTGCCGTCAAATGAGCGGCTGCCGTCCGGTAAGGCTCTCCTGATGCGCTGGGGTGCGCTGCGGAGCCCTGCCCATTGATGAGGCTGGTTCCCGATAGGAGCAGGGCTCCGAGAATTGCGGCAGGTAGTCTGGTTGCCACAATTAATCCCCTCCTGGCCTAACTCTGATAACCATGGAACGCTCGTAGCCGTGGATTGGTTACTGACGGCAGGCTCTAGAGTTAGCCTTTGGGCGCACCCATCCACCGGATTGGCACCGCGGGTCTGGTCAGAACTGTGGGGTTCCCATGGATACGCAATTATTAATGCAGCGAATCAGGGAGATTCGGGGGAGTACAGTAGTGCTTGCCACCGATCAATCGATGGTGAGCGATTGATCATCCGGGCCAAAATGTACCAAACATGCGCGTAAGGCAGGCAGTGGAGTGCGACTGATCATTCCGTCTTCAAAAATTCCAACCAGCGGGGGACAGCAAACCGTCCAGTACGGACAGCACATTCCAACCTTAGTCGAAATTGCCGACGAGGGTGGTTTAGACTAACAAACGGGGAATTCCAACCTCAGATTGCACATAGCCATTTTTTGTGGACTGGTCCGTGTCTCTGGCGGTGTCACGGTACGTCCTGCAGAGTGCTGTGAAATTTTCTGCGGCCCGTTCTGCGGCCCGCGGGGCGTTTTGATGGTCTTGGCGGGGCAATAAAAATCCCGCAATCCCTTGTAGGATGCGGGTTTAAAGGTGGTGCGCCCGTGAGGATTTGAACCTCAGGCCTCCTGATTCGTAGTCAGGCGCTCTATCCACTGAGCTACGGGCGCGACTGATATAGTATAGCGCGAATCATATCACCGAGCAAACCACATGATACTTCCAACCAAAGTAAATGGCGGAGGGAGTGGGATTCGAACCCACGCTAGGCTATTAGCCTACTAACGGTTTAGCAAACCGCCCTCTTCGACCTCTTGAGTATCCCTCCACAAGCAACCACCATGGTATCATAGCACCTTATGCCTGAGCAAGCCGGGTTTCGTGCCACAAAATGGCGGAGGGGACAGGACTCGAACCTGCAAGCCTGTTTAGGGCGGCGGTTTTCAAGACCGCTGCGTTACCAATTACGCTACCCCTCCACACAGCATCTCTATTGTACCTGACGGACACTGCTTGAGCCAAGAGACAGTTTATGCCCGTTTTGGCGCCTCCTATTTCAAGACATCGCAACCATCCAAATAAGGTTGCAGCACCGGCGGCACCATGACTGTACCGTCCTCTTGCTGAAAATTCTCCAGTATTGCCGCAAACGTCCGTCCCACCGCCAACGCGCTGCCATTTAACGTATGCACAAACTCCGTCTTCTTGGAATTTGCCGGACGATAGCGGATATTGGCTCGCCTGGCTTGAAAATCCCCCATGAGACTACATGAGGAAATCTCCACATAGCGGCCGTAACTTGGCATCCAGACCTCGATATCATACGTCTTATGATGGCCAAAACCCATATCGCCGCCGCATAAGAGCACCGTTCGATATGAAAGACCAAGCTGTTCCAGCAAATCCTCGGCGTCTTTCAACATGGCCGCCAGTACAGCCGACGATTCGTCCGGCCTGGCAAACTGAACCAGCTCTACCTTGTCAAACTGATGCTGACGAATGATGCCCCGGGTGTCACGGCCCGCCGCCCCCGCCTCGGCCCGAAACGAGGCGGTATATCCCGTATAGCGAATCGGCAAGTCGCTCTCGTTCAAAATTTCATCACGGTGCAAATTTGTGAGCGGCACTTCAGCCGTCGGAATCAAATAATAGTCATGCGGCACCACCCGAAAAACATCGTCGCCGAATTTTGGCAACTGGCCGGTTCCCATGAGCGACTCTCGATTCACTAAATACGGAGGGGCTATTTCAACGTAGCCGCGACGTCGGTTGTGGTCCAGCATAAAATTGATGAGAGCCCGGGTCATACGTGCGCCTAAACCCGAAAAAACGGTGAAACGCGCCCCTGCTAATTTGCGCCCCCGTTCAAAATCTAATACACCCAGCGCCTCGCCAATCTCCCAGTGCGGCCGGGGCTCAAAATCAAAAGTCGGTACTGGCCCCCACTTTTTTATTTCTTGATTGTCATCCTCAGACGTTCCATTGGGAACATCCTCGGCCGGCGGATTGGGCACCGTAAGCAGTTCATCATGAATAAGGCCTTCCAACTCCCGAACCTGGCTCTCCAAGTCGGTAATTCGCCCGCCCACTTGGCGCATCTCGGCAATGAGAGCAGTGCCATCTTGACCAGACTTCTTTAAGCGCGCCACTTCGCCGGATACCCGATTGCGCTCCGCCTTAAGCTGTTCCATCTCCGCCAACAAACGGCGATGCTCGGCATCGCGGCTAATAATGGTGGTAAAATCCACTATTATCCCTTTTTTGGCGATAAGGGACTGCAGCCGTTCCGGTTCCTGACGAATCCTTTTCATGCTAATCAACACTGTCACCCTCTTAAAAGTCTATCAATCCCGCTCTTTCTCCCATAGCGATTTTAAAGAATCTCCGTAGGGAGGAATGGCCACGCCGCGGTCGGTAATAATCGCTTTAATTAATTCTGCCGGTGTTACATCAAATGCCGGGTTAAATGCCGGAATATCCGGCGGAGCCACGGCTTTTCCATAGAAAGTCCGCACTTCTTCCGCAGCCCGCTCCTCGATAGGGATGGCGGAACCCTCGCTCAAAGAACGATCCAGTGTGCTCATTGGTGCCGCCACATAAAACGGGATGTGGTGGTAATGGGCAAGCACCGCAAGACCATACGTGCCAATCTTGTTGGCAGCATCCCCGTTGGCGCAGATGCGGTCGGCCCCGACAATCACGGCATCGACCTGTCCCTTAGCCATTAACGCCCCCGCCATGCTGTCGGTAATGAGGGTAGCCGGAATCATATCCTCCATCAACTCCCACGCCGTCAACCGCGCTCCTTGCAGCAAGGGGCGGGTTTCATCCACCCACACCGACTCAACCAGACCCCGGCGATATCCCTCACGAATAACCCCAAGAGCCGTGCCTACGCCCATGGTGGCTAACGATCCGGTGTTGCAATGCGTCAATACGCGGGTATTATCCGCTAAAAGTAGGGCCCCAAACTCCGCCATTCGCCGGTTTCGCAGCCTTTCTTCTTCGGCCAGGGAATCCGCTTGGCGACGCAGGAAATTGGGCGCCTTTTCTTTCGCGACCAATTCCAAGCGCGACCAACAGCGATCGATAGCCCAGGCCAGATTGAGGGCTGTCGGCCTCGCTGATTTCAGCCGGTCTCGCGCTAAAGCCAAGCGCTCCCAAAAATCAGCCGACCCTTGAAGCCTACACGCTTCCACCCACAACCCATACAGCCCCGCGATGCCGATGGCGGGGGCTCCCCGGATAGCCAAACTTTGAATGGCGGCTACGACGTCATCAGCGCAACGGCACAGCAATTCCTCACGATGAAAGGGTAAAACCCGCTGATCCAAAATATAGACCGCGTTATCCGCCACTCGAATGGGCTCGATCATCCAATCCCCCCAACAACAAAAAACCTCGCCCCACACTCGGGACGAGTATTACCTCGCGGTACCACCCCAGTTAGCCGGATTGCCGACTCGCTTGGCACCGATATCGGGGTGGCCGCCAGTGATGCACTGGACTCTCAGAAAGCGGAAAACCCACGGCCGACTGGTTTGCACTCTCCACCAGTTCTCTGAACGCGAGCCGTTAAGTATGCTCTTTCATCATCGATTAGAACCTTATTTCACTATTCTCACTGTATCCCTGGACTTTATCCAAGTCAAGACGCGTCCACCAGCGCGGCCGCCTGACGCACCTTTTCCAGGAAATACTGGTGAATACGAACGTCAGGGCTCATTTCCGGGTGAAAAGAGGAGATCAAATAGGGGCCCGATTCCGCCATCACCAGTTCTTTCTCATACCAGGCTAAGGGCGTAATGCTAGATCCCCACTGCACGATTTTAGGTGCCCGAATAAAGACAGCAGGAAAGGGTTCCGCACCCAGCACGTCAATCGACAAGTTCACCTCAAACGACGCGATTTGCCGCCCATACGCATTGCGGGACACCGCCATATCCATGAGGGCCAACCGCGCCGGCGACAAGCCCACCACTTTATCGGCCAATAAGATCATTCCGGCGCAGGTCCCGTAAATTGGATAACGGCCATCGGCCGCACGCTCCTTTATGGCGTCAATAATGCCATATTCGGCCATCAGCATTCCAATCGTGGTGCTTTCTCCGCCAGGGATAATCAACCCCTGTGTGTTGTCAAGGTCTCGGGCCATGCGAACGGGCAGCGCTTCTGCTCCTGCTTTTTCCGTGTGGAGAATGTGCTCTCGCACATCGCCCTGTATGGCCAGCACACCAATACGCATAATTAAATGCCTCGATCCTGCATCCGGTCCTTAGGAGCCAGTGTCGCCATTTCAAGACCGGGCATGGCTTCCCCCACATCTTTGGAAACTTCCGCGATAACCTTGGGGGCGTTGTAGTGCAAGGTCGCCCGTACAATGGCGCGTGCCGTCTTTTCCGGGTTTTGCGACTTAAATACTCCAGAACCGACAAAGATGCCGTCCGCGCCCAACTGCATCATCAGCGCCGCATCCGCGGCGGTCGCCACGCCGCCCGCGCTAAAGTTCACCACCGGCAGACGTCCCAACTCTTTTACCTGCTTAACCAGTTCCAACGGCGCACGCAGTTCTTTAGCCAGGTCAGCAAGCTCCGCCTCGGGAGTCGCCACCACATGGCGAATTTCCGAATTAACCTGACGCAAATGCCGAACCGCTTCGACAACATTGCCCGTTCCCGGTTCGCCTTTCGTACGAATCATGGCCGCCCCTTCCGCAATGCGGCGCAAGGCCTCTCCCAAGTCACGGGCTCCACACACAAACGGAATATTAAACTGCCATTTGTCAATGTGGTACTGGTCATCAGCTGGCGTCAACACTTCACTTTCATCAATATAATCCACTTCCAAAGCTTCCAAAACCTGTGCTTCCACAAAATGGCCGATGCGCACTTTGGCCATAACCGGAATAGAAACCGCTTCCTGAATGGATTGAACAATGCGGGGGTCCGCCATTCGGGCCACGCCCCCGGCTTTGCGAATATCAGCCGGCACCCGTTCCAGAGCCATCACCGCGACTGCGCCCGCCTTTTCCGCAATCGCCGCTTGCTCAGGCGTGGTCACATCCATGATGACCCCACCCTTGAGCATTTCCGCCAAACCCGATTTTACGTTATACGTCCCACGCTGCTCTTGCACTGGCCTTCCTCCTGCTCTTTAAAAACGGTTATTCGTCCTCTTCGGCGGAAATCAGCGCCAAAGCGCTCACATGATGATTTTCTTCCATTCGCATGACCCGCACCCCTTGCGAGTCTCGTCCCTGCTGCGAAATGGATTCGACTTGAAGACGAATAAGAATTCCCTCACTGGAAATCACCATAAACTCTTCATGCCCTTCAACTGGCGATATGCCCGCCACCAGACCGGTTTTCGGCGTTAGGCGCATTCCCATCACCCCAAGCCCAGCGCGACCCGTTTTGCGAAATTGATCAACGCGAGTCCGCTTGCCAAATCCGTTTTCGGTCAACACCAATAGTTCCCGTTGATCAAAAACGGTGGCTAATGAGACCACGCGGTCGTCTTTCTTAAGGTGGATGCCTGTGACACCGCGGGCGGAACGACCCATGGACCGTACCAAAGACTCCTCAAAGCGAATGACTTGCCCATGCCGCGTGGCGAGAATGATGTCGCTATGCCCTTGGGTGCGCTCAACACCAATGAGTTCGTCATCTTCATCCAGCGATATGGCAATAATACCTCCGCCCCGCCAGTTTTCATAATCGGCTAATGTCGCGCGTTTGACAACACCGCGTTTGGTCGCGAATACCCAAAAATGATTTTTCGTGGTTTCCGAGAGAGTTTGGACGGCGGCAATCCGCTCACCCGACTCCAACGCGATAAGGTTGGCCACGGAAATCCCCTTGGCCTGACGTCCTGCTTCAGGAATCTCGTGCACTTTCACCCGATAAATACGCCCGCGATTGGTAAAGAAGCACAGATAATCATGAGTTCGGGCCACGAACAAATGGGCGATGAAATCATCCTCCCGAACAGTACTGCCACTAATACCGCGTCCTCCCCGACGCTGGGGGCGATAGATGCTGGGCGAAAGCCGCTTGATGGAGCCGCGGTGCGTGATGGTCACCACCATATCTTCTTCCGGAATCAGATCCTCGTCGGAAATATCTTTAACCGAGGGTCCAAACTTGGTGCGCCGCTCGTCGCCATACTTTTTACGGACATCCACCAGGTCTTGCTTAATAATGTTAAAGACTAACCGTTCGTCGGCAAGAATCGCATGGAGTTCCGCGATCAGTTTCGTAATCTCCTGATATTCTGCCTCAATCTTTTCCCGCTCCAATGCCGTTAGACGCTGCAGACGCATCTCCAAAATCGCGGTCGCTTGGGTTTCGGACAGTCCAAACCGGCTCATCAAGCCGGCGCGAGCTACATCCACCGACGCGGATGAACGAATAACCTGAATCACTTCATCCAAAAACTGTAGAGCAATGCGCAAACCTTCCAAAATGTGCGCTCGGGCTTCCGCCTTGGCCAGCTCAAATCGGGTGCGCCGTTCAATGACAATTTTGCGGTGCCGTATAAAGTTCTCCAGCATTTCCCGCACAGATAGGATAACAGGTCGCCCATCCACCAGAGCCAGCAAAATTATGCCGAAAGTTTGCTGCATGGGGGTATACTTGTACAACTGGTTGAGAATCACTTTCGGGACCCCGTCACGCTTCAGCTCAATGACAATCCGTATTCCTTGCCGGTCGGATTCATCTCGAAGATCGGCAATGCCGTCAATGCGCCGTTCATGCACCAAGTCGGCAATCTTTTCAATCAATCGCGCTTTATTGACTTGATAGGGTACTTCACTAATGATAATGCGAGTGCGACCGGTGGACGCTTCTTCCACCTTGGCGATTCCGCGAATGGTGAGAATGCCGCGCCCGGTCGCATAAGCCTGACGGATGCCCTCCCGCCCCATAATCATCCCACCAGTGGGGAAATCGGGGCCCGGCAGCACAGCCAGTAATTTGTCCAAATCCGTTTCGGGATGATCAATCAACATCGTAGCCGCCCGGCAAATTTCCGTCAGATTGTGCGGAGGGATATTGGTGGCCATTCCCACAGCAATGCCAGACGATCCATTAATTAAGAGATTGGGGATTTTGGCAGGCAGTACCGTGGGTTCATTGGTGGACTCATCGAAGTTGGGGTTAAAATCGACCGTATCTTTATCAAGATCGGCCAACAACTCCATCGCGATGGGCGCCAGCCGCACCTCGGTGTAACGCATGGCGGCAGGAGCATCGCCATCCATGGAGCCAAAATTGCCATGTCCATCGACCAAGGGATAGCGAATAGAAAAATCTTGAGCCATACGAACCATCGCTTCATAGACGGCCGTATCGCCGTGGGGATGGTAGCGCCCCAACACTTCTCCAACAATACGGGCGGACTTCTTGTAAGGATGATTAGGGGTGTTAGCCAGTTCCTGCATGGCGTACAGAATACGCCGATGCACCGGCTTTAACCCATCCCGAACATCAGGCAGCGCACGGCTAACAATAACGCTCATGGCGTAGTCGATATACGATCGTTTCATCTCTTCTTCAATGTCGATGGGTACGACGCGACCTATATTGGCCATTTAAACCTCCGAATTACCCGACGGTATCTAAGTTTCGCACTTGGTGGGCATGTTCTTGAATAAATTCACGACGCGACTCCACTTTTTCTCCCATGAGAATGGTAAAAATGCCATCCGCAGCAGCGGCATCATCCAACTCAACCTGCAATAAGGTTCGGGTCTCCGGATCCATGGTAGTATTCCACAGCTGTTCCGGGTTCATTTCCCCCAACCCTTTATAGCGTTGAATGTTGACATCATTGGCATGCCCCCACTCCTCCAGCAGTTTTTCCAAAGTGTGGTCATCGTACAGATATCGTTCCTTTTTGCCGCGCTTGACAAGATACAAGGGAGGCTGCGCGATATACACGTATCCCGCTTCAATCAGGGGCGACATATAACGGTAGAAAAAGGTGAGCAGCAACGTGCGAATATGCGACCCGTCCACGTCGGCGTCTGTCATGATGACAACACGGTGATAACGCGATTTACCAATGTCAAATTCATCGCCTATGCCGGTTCCAATCGCCGTAATCATGGCGCGAATCTCTTCATTCCCTAAAATCTTGTCCATTCGCGCCCGCTCAACATTGAGGATCTTGCCCCGCAGGGGCAAAATAGCTTGAAACTCCCGGTCTCTTCCTTGCTTAGCCGATCCTCCGGCTGAATCCCCCTCCACCAGGTACAACTCCGATTCGGAAGGGTCGCGGCTGGAGCAATCCGTAAGTTTTCCCGGCAGCGACGACGACTCCAAAACGCTTTTGCGCCGGGTGAGTTCGCGCGCTTTACGGGCAGCCTCCCGCGCTCGAGCCGCTTGAATAGCCTTTTCCAGTATGCGCTTAGTGATGGCCGGATTTTCATCAAAATAGGTGGATAAACCATCGGCGACGATAGCTTCCGTAATTCCGCGTACTTCAGAGTTTCCCAATTTGGTCTTGGTCTGTCCCTCAAACTGAGGCTCCCGCAGCTTGACCGATAGGACCACGGTGAGTCCTTCACGGACATCTTCGCCAGACAGATTTGAATCCGCTTCCTTCAAGAGATTTAACCGGCGGGCATAATCATTGCAAACACGGGTCAGGGCGGCTTTAAACCCCGCCTCGTGGCTTCCGCCTTCTAGATCGGAA
>JAJYTS010000001.1 GCA_021792935.1 Bacillota bacterium
ACCCACCCGGAAGACGATTGGATTTTGGCCACGGCCCAAAATGCCCAGGCGCAATTCTTAGTGACGGGTGACAAGGCGTTACAAGCCTTAGGATTCTTCGGGTCGACCCGCCTGATGGATCCCGCGGCTTTCGCCGATTACCTAGACAGCACCGGAGCCGAGTAACGGGAGCGCTGATGCATATTGGCCCCAGAATCCGATGATTAGCGTCATGAATGGTTGTGGCGAGGCAGGTCCATGCGGTACCATCCGAGATAACGGTCGAAGGGGAGACCAGACGAGGTCGTTGCCGCGCGATCGCGCTAAAATGTATCGGAACGCCGAGGGAAAGTAATGGTGAACGGCCACGCACAGCGGATCCTAGACCGCATACTTATCAGTTGCCAAACGTACCTCCAGCGGCAATCAACAAGTGATGCCTTACCCGGCATGGACCGCCCGTGCAGAAATCTATGACAGTTGGGGATGCCCCAGTTTGTGCGGGAGTGGAGTATCTGCGTTTCGATTCATACATCTTTTGATAGCGATTTTCTTCCTGTCTGGCCCACTATACGTTTTCTACCGTGGCGACCGTTATGGGGATTTCCTCAAACGCCCTGGTAATCATTCGGTGGCAGGTTGGCGGTTCATCTTCAATCCGTGGTTATTCCAGCCGATTATGCACGGCCTTGCTCAAAAGTGGGCCGTGGACTTTTCAAGAATCTGGAACCTCGAATTCGGGGCTTCTTGCTATGGCCGACGTTCCGCTTCCGCAACCTCTTGCGGGAGTCCGATAACTCAAAGCCTGGGCGCTCTCTTTCCCTCAAAACCCGGCGTGCAGATTTCCCGCCCGGGCTCCCGCTCATCCTCCGTTTTGATCGGGCTACCCCAGAACTTAGGCAGATCGCGACTGATTTAGCAGTGAGTCTATAGAGATTAACTCCATTCGGGTACGATGCGTCGGCATGTACGCGTCTGAGAATTTCACTTAATGGCCGTTTGCTATCTGGGACGGCACATCGGGCCTTTGGGGGTCTCGGTGTGCCGATACCCCCATGTTTCAGACCGCAATGTTAATGCGTGAAATGCAAGATATCAAAGCTTGAAACAGGATTCGAGGGCGCTGACCCTGGCTAGAGAAACCCGGACATGGACATTTTACCATCGTGACGGATCCCTGCGATGGCCATTTCCGCATCATTCAGTTTGCGCGCCACTTGGTCAAACGATCTTCAATGCAATACGTGGCCGGGAAGCGCCTCCGCCAAGGCCTCCATCACCCAGCCCCGCAATCCCTGGTTTTCCTCTAAGGCCAAGTGAGGGTCGTGCTCCAAAATATGGCGCGCGGTATCGCGCGCTTGCCCTAACAGCACCAAATCATGAAGAGGGTCGGCAAGTTGGAAGCCTGCCACACCATGCTGGCGCATGCCTAAGACTTCGCCAGGACCCCGAATTTCCAAATCCCGCTCGGACAGCGCCAAACCATCTTGGGTTTCGACCATGGCCTTTAAGCGGGCTTCTCCTTCCGCCGTTGCCGGATCGGCCAAAAGGTAGCAAACAGAGGAACTTGAACCCCGCCCTACCCGCCCTCGCAACTGATGAAGCTGCGCCAGACCAAACCGATCCGCGCCCTCAATGACAATGATCGTCGCGTTGGGAACATCCACCCCTACCTCCAAAATGGTGGTGCCCACCAATACGTCAATATGGCGGTTTCGAAACTGCTCCATCACGGAGGACTTTTCTTGAGGAGACATCCGCCCATGCACGAGCCCCACCCGCCAGCCGGGAATCTTCGCCATTCCTTCCGCCAGCATGGTCGCGGCCTTTCCCTGGCTCTCCTCGCTCTCCTCCACCATGGGACAAATGACGTACGCCTGATGCCCCGCCTTCACCGCTTCCCGCACTTTCATGTACGCGTCACGGCGATCTTTCATGGGTAGATGCCAGGTGGCAATAGGTTGTCTTCCTGGCGGCAACCCTCGTATTTGCGAGACTTGCAAATCGCCGTACACGGTGAGCGCCAGAGTGCGGGGAATGGGCGTGGCCGTCATCACCAGCATATGCGGGTATAAGCCTTTTTCTCCCAACAGAGCTCTCTGCCGCACTCCAAAACGATGCTGCTCATCCACCACTACCAAGCCCAAACGCGCGAACACCAGCCGATCGGAAACCAAGGCTTGTGTTCCCACCGCCACCAACGGCTCAAGATTCTGAAGGCGATCCGCTACCTGCGATGACTTAGAACGACCACTCACTAAAACCAACTCGATCCCAAGTGGGCGCAAATAGCTCTCCAGCAGCAAATAGTGTTGTTCCGCCAAAAGCTCGGTAGGCGCCATTAAAGCGGCTTGGTAGCCACTTCCCACCGCGGCCAGCAGCGATAAAGCGGCCAAGATGGTTTTCCCGGAGCCAACATCCCCTTGCAAAAGACGCGCCATGGGCCGGGGCTGTTGCAAATCCCCTCGAATTTCCTTCCATGCGGTTTTTTGACCAGCGGTCAAGCTAAAGGGCAAGTCGCGCAAAAAGCGCCGAATCAAAAGGTTTTCTCCGTCTAGAACCGGACCACGAAAACTAGGCTCGGTGCGGTGCAGCCAGAAAACCGCTAACGACATGCGCAAAAATTCATCAAATACTAAGCGCCGGCGTGAAGATTCCCGCTCATCCCACGACAGGGGCCAATGTTGGTGGGCAATAGCCCAAGAACGATCCGGCAGGTCGTGATGCTGACGGATGGATAAGGGCAAGGGATCGCCCATTTGTGGAGCCCACCGCGGCACCACCCGCGACTGCAAATCCTGAACAAAACGCTGTTTAAGATCACCCGCCAAGGGATACACCGGGATCAAACCCAAGCGCGGTTCATGACCACTTTCCAATACCTCGAATTCCGGATGAGTCATGGTCAGTCGTCCACGAAAGCTATCTACTTTGCCCGATAAAATTACTTCGCGCCCCACAACGAGTTGACTCTTTAGCCAGGAGGCATGAAAAAATGTGGCATCCAAATAACCGGTTTGATCGGCAATGCGGATTTTAAACTGTCCCTGCCTCCCAAATCCCCGATCCTGAGCGCTTTCAACCCGTCCGCGCACCGTGACCGTTTCTCCTGCTCGCAGTTGCCAAATAGGGGTGAGGACGCTGCGATCAAGGTGTCGCCGAGGCCACAACGTCACTAAATCCTCGATGGTGTCCACGCCTAACTTGGTTAAGTCGTGGGCACGCTTGGGACCCACTCCCGGGAGCCGGCCAACGGAGTCCAAAAGGCCTAGGGCTGCCAGACCATCTCCATCCAGGGGTCTTGCCTTGGAACCTGTACCAGTTCGGCGTTGAACGCGTCCTGCCAAAAGACCGCCTCCTCCCGGCGCGCGGACTGACTCAAATATACGGTCACGACTCCGAAATCTTCCATCTCACTGGATAAGGATTCTTTTACGGCATCCCGTGTGCGGTAAATCTGGCCGTCCAAGACGAAAGTATCGTCCTGCCTCCCAATTTTCCAATTTCTCATGGTGAGCAAGTGGCGCATTAAGCGCTCGCGATTAACCTCCCAGGAGTCGCCGACGACATATTCCAAAGCTGCCTGCCCTGCCAGGCCCAAAGAATTGGTGCCGACCGCCTGCATCAGGGTCCCGACCGGATTAACCCACAGGGTGTCCGGTTGGTCGGAGGCCTCACTCGGATCAATCACCACATGCGTAGACTCGAACAAAGGACGAAAATCCCGGTGAACAACAATCCTCAGCCCCGCCTGAAGATGCCGCTGGGCCACCTGGTGGCGCATATCCAGCCATTCCATCTCCCGCACGTCACCCACTTCTGTCAAGAGCCGCATCAGTTCGACCGGCTTATCCGTATGCACGTGGACTTTTACCGTTTCAAGGCCCGGGGCCACCACAATCGAGTCGCCCAACGCCGGCAGGCGCTCACCTAAGACCGAGGCGGGATTGTCGCAACGAAACCGATAGAGCAGGGCTTCCACATCATAATAATTGGCGATGACCTTGCTAAAGGCGAAACTAGGGACTGGGGCGGCCGGAGAAAGTGACGGCAAGGACCGCTCAGGCTGCCTGCCTTGAGCAGCGTTTAGCCAGCCCCGTAGAATCGCCAGATAGCCTAGCCCTCCGGAGTCCAACATTTGCGTATGGCGCAGCGCCGGCAATTGATTTGTGGTGTCGCGCAGGGCGGCTTCTCCGCCTTCGACGGCACTCCGCAGACAAGCCGCCAGGTCTCCATCATCCAGCGCGCCCAATCCCACCGCATCCGCCACGGTAAGAATCGTGCCCTCAACCGGGTTGGCCACTTGCCGCCGGGCCCGCTGAGCCGCCTGGCACAAAGCCTGTTTCAACGCTTGTGAATTCATTACGGTTGCGTCTCGGCATGACTCAGCGATTCCAGCCAAAATTTGCGATAAAATAACACCAGAATTTCCCCGGGCCGCCATGAGCGCACCATCCGCCGCGCGGGCGCTCACCGCGTCCAAGCCATCCCCGGGGGCGGAGCGCATCGCTAAAACGGCCCCTTCCAAAGTCGCTACCATGTTTCGGCCAGTGTCGCCATCAGCAACCGGAAATACGTTCCACCGGTCCAGCACCTCTTGTTGTCGGCGCAACTCCTCCAGACCAGCTTCCATCCATTCCATAAACGTGACCCCAACCAGCCGCCATAAGGGCGGCGCACTTTGACTATTCACCCGTTCGAATCCCATCCACATGAATCGTAACTTTGTCCGGATACAGGCCCACTGCTTCTCGCAAAGCCTCATTCACGGCTTGGCCCACACCTCGGCCTACGCTGGCCAGCCGTGTTCCAAAGGCCATAATGAGGCGGATTTCCACCGTGTAATGGCCATCCCCGAGCTGGACGACCCGAATTCCGCGACTTAGGGCGTCATGGTGCACAAGACTATTTAAATTATTTCCCAGTCCCCGCGGGCTCGTTTGCACCACTCCGGAAACCGACAAGGCCGCACGCGCGGCAATGGCCGCCAATACGTCATCATGCACCACGGTTTGTCCCCATTCAGTCTGCTTTTCCATTGCCCTACAACTCCTCCGAGCTTGCGTCTCAGTGCCTTCCATGTTACCATAGGCGGGAATGTCACGGCACCGAAGGAGGCTCCCCACGATGGCATATCGTTGTGAAATTTGTGACAAGCATACCGCTCACGGGAATAATGTTAGCCACTCGCATAAGAAAACTAAGCGAGTGTGGCGCCCTAACATTCAACACGTCCGCGCTAAGGTTAATGGACGCACTCGGCGAATTTACGTATGCACGCGCTGTCTTAGGTCAGGTCGGGTGGAACGGGCGGTTTAACGGGCATCACCCGTCCGCATCTGATCCAACTCATTGGCGGTAAAGCGGTAGGCACTGCAACAATATTGGCATGTGACCTCCGCGCCGCCATCCGCGATTAAATCATCCAAATCCTGTGACGGTAGTGTTGACAAAGCACGGACAATGCTGGAACGGTTGCAACCGCAATCCCATCGCAATGGCTCAGGGCTGTACCACTTAATCGCTTCGGGTAAAACATCCGCCAATAAAGCTTGCAACGCGTCGCCGTCTGCCAGTCGGCGGCTTATTTGATTGAGGCGCGAAAAGCGATCGGCTGTCTCATCCGCCAACGCCGGGGGACATCCAGGCAAGGCTTGCACCAAAACCCCTCCCGAGCCGATTACCTCTCCCTTTGTCCCTACCAGCACTCCCACCGATACCGCGCTTGGCACCTGCTCGGACTGAATCAAATAATGCAGCACATCTTCCCCAATCTCTCCAGTTTTCAACGAGACTTGGCTTTGATACCAGTCACCATCCATGGTTTGCCGCAAAATAGTCAGGAAACCCCCATCGCCCACAGCTTGTCCCACCGCCAATTTCCCGTCGGAACGGAGCGGGAGATCCACCTCTGGATGCTGCACGCGGGCCCGCAACAACCCTCCGGCGCGAATTTCCGCGACGACCCGTCCCAAAGGGCCGCCCCCCTGCGCCTCAACGGAAAGACGGGATTGCCCCTCTTTTAAATCGACGCCCAAAATAGCGGCACTACTAATCAGGCGGCCCATGGCGGCGGCAGCCACTGGCTGGGCCTGATGCGCACGCCGCGCGCTTTCGGCGGACTGGGTGGTCAACACCGCCACGCCGCGCAACAGGCCGCCAGCCGCCGTCGCCCGAATCCTGTAGTCAGACGGCATCACTTGGCTGGCTTAGTCGCCCAAAATCGCAATACCACCTGTAAAATCTTGCCCACCACCCGCGGCACCTTTACCACCTGCACTTGCATTGCCACTCATCCTTTCCGCTCCTACTGCGCCAACAAGCGCCAACCCACCCAAATGAGTCCGGCACCTACCACAATGGGGCCCAGACCAGCCCACAATAGCCATAAGCCAATGCCAAAGGGCCAAATCCACATCGGCAGCACTTTAATAATGAGCAAGGCGCCCAGTCCACCCAAGGCCAAGCCCCAAACCCGTCGGTGTCCCGAATGGCGAAAATACCAATCATATCGGTGCGAACGCATTTCCCCACCTCCTCCGGCCACTCTTTCGCAATGGCAATCATCATGCTACGAAAGAGATGCCTTGAAGGTGCCTAGAGTCCGCGAAGATTTTGAATGCGCTTCACCGGATCATCCGCGCCGAATACGTAAGAACCCGCCACCAAAATATCTGCTCCCGCTTTTCGCGCCGATTCCCCCGTCTCTTGATTGATCCCGCCGTCCACTTCAATTAGGGGGCGTTGGCGCTGACCACGCATATCCACCAATCGCACAATTTTATCCAAAGCACGGGGCCAAAAGGTCTGCCCTCCAAATCCCGGATTGACGCTCATGACCAACACATAATCCAGTTCTCCCAAAATATCGACAAGCTGTTCGACCGGGGTGGCGGGATTGACAGCCGCTCCCGCCAAAGCGCCCAACTGATGGATTTGGTCAATGGTTCGCTGCACATGCGGACACGCTTCGACGTGAATGGAAATCATATCCGCACCGGCTTGGCGAAAATCGGACAGATATCGATCAGGCTCCACAATCATCATATGCACATCAAGAGGCAAATCAGTCGCCTTTCGGACAGCTTCGACAATAACCGGACCCATGGTAATATTCGGCACAAAGCGCCCGTCCATCACATCCAGGTGAAGCAAATCCGCGGCAGTCTCCACTCTGACGATTTCATCGGCCAAATGCGCGAAATCACAAGACAGTAGCGACGGCGCAATCCGTACCATAACAGGCTCCCCCAAACCACATCAATATATTTTCACCCATTGCGACAAAAGTTTGCGATAGTGGCGATGACGCCAGGGAGCGATTTCTCCCCGGGCAACGGCGAGGGTCACCTCGCACCCTGGCTCTTGCCCATGCAAACAATCACCAAACCGACAGTCAAAAGTCTGAAACTCTGGAAACGCGGATAGAATGACACGGCCTTCCGCCACCGTCGCCTCCAAGGCAGTATATCCCGGACTATCCGCCATCCAATACCCATTTATTGGATATAACCGCACCCAGCGAGTTGTTTGCCGTCCTCGGCCCGACCGCCCCAGTTGCTGAGTTTGGGTCTCTTGCCGGGGAAGCATGGCATTTAACAAGGTAGACTTTCCCACCCCACTTTCCCCGGTTAATACCCAGATGCCTTGGCGACTTTGAGCGGTCAAGAACTCCACTCCCCGGCCCACCGTTGCCACCGTTCGCCATACCGGATATCCGGCAGCGCGATAGGCATTTTCAATCCGATCTAATTCGCTGGATTCAGCCGACAAATCTACTTTCGATAAAATGACTTCCGCCTGCATTCCCCCCAACTTGGCGGCAACTAGCCTCTTATCCAATAATTCCAGACTGCCGCGGGGGTGGTCCAAGCTGAAAACCACAAATAATCCCGTCACATTAGAGACTGGCGGGCGCACCAACTGGTTTGTACGCGGCAATATCCGCTCAATCCGCCCCTCACCGGGATCAGTCCGCTCAAACTCCACCATGTCGCCCACGAGAACGCGGCCAACGTCCCGCTTAACCCGGCCTTTGATATAGCACAAATAAGAATCCCCGCCGACACCCTCAACCGTGGGCCGATTAGCCTCAAGCAGGGTCACCAACCCCTCCATCAAGGGGTGCCCCCCCCTAATGGCGAGCTGGATCCAGAGGGAGGAGACGAAGGCGAAATGGACGAACTGGATACGCTCGGTGATAAGCTTCCCGCGGGGAACAACTTCTTATGTTGGTAGACTTGCCCATTCAAGAATATAAACATATTAGCCTGGGTACCATACCAAACGACGTGATATTCGATGGGCTGGTTAGGATTGACCTGTTGGTAATCCACCTCTTCATTTCGCGCCTCGTCGCTGACCACAATTTTTAACAGTGACTGAGGAGGCACATTAGACGGAATAACCCAAGTGACCGTGGATTTCTCCATCGGATACGTATTGGATTGCGGCGCCGTACCACTCGAGACCGTAAGGCTAACTCCGGACACGCCCTCCAGGGGGGAATAAGGAGAAGGGCTTTGATCGATAATGGTATTGGAAGGCTGCGTCGACCATTGCTGGCTGGGTGTGCCTAACGTGACATTGGTTCCCGCCAACCGACTTTCCGCTTGAACCAAGGTCAATCCCATCAAATTTGGCATCAGACTCTGGGATTGATTAGCCCCATTGGAGACCCATAACGTCACTGTGCTGCCTTGACCCACGGACGCATGCGCTTTAGGATACTGGCGAACGACCTCACCTTGGGGATATCCCGAGGCGACGCGGCGCACCTTGGCACGCAAGCCCACTATTTGCAACGACTGCTTCGCAAGCGACACCGGCTCCAAAGCCAATTCCGGCACCTTGATGGGGGCTGGTCCGGAAGAAAATACCAGCACCACTGACTGACCCGCCTTAACCTGAGAGCCAGGGGCGGGGGTCTCCTTTAACACGCGGCCATTGGGCACCTGAGTGGACGACGCGTGCCCCCCTAGCGTGACTCCTAATCTCCTTTGCGCCAACGCCAGGCGGGCACGGCTTAACGACTGTCCCCGCAGGTTGGGCACCGTTTCCAAAGGGGTATTAATCCAACGATTAAAGACCAGTACCACGGAACCTGCCAAAATCACCAGAGCGGCCCCGAACACCAGGTACCAATACCACTTGAGCCTCTTTTTGCGGACGCCGGCAGCCGATTTGTTTCCCCGATTGGCCCGCCGCGTTTTCGAGCCTGAGGATTCCTCGGGAGGGGCAACGAGGGGTGCCGCCTCTGGCAGCGATGGCTCGGGATGCAATACGCGGGCGATATCTTGACGAAAGGCATGGGCCGACTGATATCGTTCGGCGGGATCCTTGCTTAACGCCCGTTCAACAACGTCAGCCACCGCCACGGATACTTGAGGCCGGAGCACGTCGATGCGAGGAGGCTCATCCTGCAAATGTTTAATCGCCACGCCTATGGCGCTGTCGCTCTCAAAAGGCCGCTGTCCGCTAAGCATTTCAAACAATACCACGCCCAATGAATATAAATCTGACTGTGGGCCAATCAACTTGCCGCGAGCCTGTTCAGGGCTTAAATATTGAACGGTCCCGAGCAATGAACCCGTGTTAACCAGAGTTCCGGTTGTTGTCGCGTAGGCGATGCCAAAATCCGTAACCTTTACCTCGCCTTGTGGTGTTATTAAAATATTTTGCGGCTTAATATCGCGGTGCACCAATTTTCGGGCATGCGCCACCTCCAGCGCCTCTGCCACCTGATCGGCAATATCCATGGCTTCCGCGACGGAAAGCGGGGCGTCGCGATCCAACTTCGCCCGCAATGTCTCGCCCGCCACCAATTCCATCACCATAAAATAGATGTCGGGTTCTTCGCGCCCCACATCGTAAACTTGAACAACGTGTCGATCGACTAGTGAGGCGGCTGCCCGCGCCTCCTGCTCGAAGCGGCGCACCACCTCGTCATCTTCCGCCCATTGATGCTTCAAAATTTTTACCGCGACCAGTCGATTTAAGGTAATATCGCGGGCACGATATACCAACGACATGCCCCCAGTACCGATGCGCTCCAATACTTCATAGCGATTACCGAGAATATTACCCACCATGGCTGCCACTCCACTCTTGATCATCCTCGGCCAGCACTACCGTAATATTATCGGGTCCCCCCCGGTGAAGTGCGAGATCAATCAAGGCGTCCACCAGCGACTGCCCGGACAGCGGGCGACTTACCCGGACAATGTCTTCGTCGCTAAGAACCGCTGTGAGCCCATCGGTGCACAGGAGCAAACGACTGCGGGAATCCCAGGGAATCTCAGACGCATCCATGCGAACGCGATCAAAGGGTCCGACCACGCGGGTGAGGACATTTCGGTTTGGATGGCGCCGCGCTTCATCGGCGGTAATCCCTCCGGCGGCTTCCATCTCTCCCGCTATCGAATGGTCCACAGTTAGCCGCACCAAGTGATCGTCCACGAGCTGATATGCCCGGGAATCGCCCACATGCACTACCAACAATCGCTGCGGAAATACCACTGCGGAGGTTAAGGTGGTCCCCATTCCCGTCAACGATTGATCGCGTTGACCAGACTCGAAAACGCGCCGGTTCGCCTGAGACGCCGCCGCAACGAGCCCACCAATGTCCAAAACATCCTTTACGATAGCGGCATCCAACGTTTCCAAGGCGATACGACTCGCCTCCTGACCAGCGGGGCCACCCCCCACACCATCGGCTACCGCTACCAGCACCCCGTCGCCGTTTACGGCGCGCATCAAATAGGCATCCTCATTGTTGGGCCGTTTTAGCCCCCGATGACTTTGCCCAAACATCCTTAGGGCGATACCGGCTCCTCCTCCCGCAGCCGCAACTGACCGCATGCCGCGTCAATCTCTTGACCTAATTCTCTCCGTATCGTACAAGATATTCCGTATTCTTGCACGATGCTTTGAAAACGTCGAACATGGGCTTTAGGTGACGGCTGAAACGGATGCTCTGCCACGGGATTCCAGGGAATAAGATTAACGTGTGCCCCAAATCCGCCAATAAGCCGCCCCAATTCATGCGCCTCTTTCTCACCGTCATTGACGTCTTTAAGCAGCAAATATTCAAACGTCACCCGTCGGCCGGTCTTCTCGGCGTAATAGCGACTCATGGGAATGAGCTGATCCAACGGATAGGCGCGATTGACGGGCATGAGGGAAAGCCGCAGGGCATCATTGGGGGCATGCAAGGAAACGGCCAGGGTGACTGGTTTGCCGCTATCCGCGAGGTGCTTAATGGCGGGTACGAGACCACTGGTGGAAACGGTAATGTGACGATAGCTAAGATTCATCCCTTGAGAATGATGCGCCAATTCCAGAAATTGCATAAGCGCCTCCAAATTATCCAGAGGCTCACCAATACCCATAACATCGACACGGCTGACCCGGGCTTGGCGCTCGGCTAATACGTGATTGCCGAAGGAAACCTGATCAGCCATTTCTCCTGCCGACAGCTGCCGAACTCTTCCCTTGAGCCCGGACGCGCAAAATTTGCAGCCCATGGCACATCCTACTTGTGAGGAGATGCAGACGCTATAGCCAAACCGATGCGGCAGCAACACCGTTTCCACCCGTTGCTTGTCCGCCATTTCCAGCAGCAGTTTGGTGGTGCCATCATGGGCGCGCTGGCTTTCCACCAAGCGCAAACGATGGAAAGGATATTCCTGCGCCATGCGCTGACGAAGTGGCTTGGGCCACACCGGAATTTCCTCATAAGAGCCTATCCCGTGGCGCCACAGCCATTCGAACAACTGCGCCCCGCGAAAGCGCGGCTGCCCTTCCCGCTCCATCAACCGCTCCAATTCCTCGACCGTCATCGACAGAACGTCATCCGGGCCTATGCGGATTTTTGCCAACTTTATCTCCCCTTTTTCGAATACGGGCAATAAAAAATCCATCCATTTGCAAATCGCCCGGAGCCAGTACTAAACAGCTTTGTTGGACATATGACCGCAGTGCCGGATGCGGCAAAAACGGCCCCACATCTTCCAGCCATAAATCAGGCCACTTCTCCAGGGCCGCTTGCACCACCTCGCCCGTTTCCTCAGGTTCGGTGGAGCAGGTGCTGTAAACAATCACCCCGTCAGGCACCACCACTTGTCTTGCCGCTCCCAGCAGGGCAAGCTGGCGGGCCCGCAACTCGGGAAACCTTTCGGCCTGCTTTCCCCAGCGGGCGTCTACTCGCCGCCGCAAAACCCCTAATCCACTGCAAGGAGCGTCCAGAATCGCCCGGTCATAGAGCTCTTCGTGTGTTGGCGCATATTGTTGAGCCGGCATCGACACCATCATGGCCCGATCCGAGTAGCCGCAGCGGACCAAATTCTGCTGGTAGAGCTTTAAGCGCTGCTGGGATATGTCTAGACCCGTTAGCCGGATTCCCCTTTGGCGCTCCAACGCGTGAATGGCCTTGCCACCTACTCCGACGGCTAGATCAATGACCGCCTCGTCTTTTTGAACATCCAAAACCCAATTGACCAACATACCGCTTTCGTCCTGGACAGTTACTATTCCCTCCTTAAAAGCGGCTAAATCCTCTAACCACAAGGCGCCGTCCACCCGAATTGCCTCGGGAAGATAGGGTGAGGCCATCGCCTTAAACCCTGCCTGCCGCAACTGTTCCAATACCTGATCACGAGTCGCGCGCTCCAGATTGACCCGCAGCATGATCGGCGCAATCTCATTGTCGGCCTGCAAAACCTTTTCAAGATTAGTCCCATAACGCTTCGCCCACCGTTTTACAATCCAATCGGGATGAGAATACCGTTCGCCCAATGATAGCGATTCTGGCGACGGCGGATGGCCTTGTCCTCGCCTTAGCACCGCATTAACCAGCCCTTTAGCGCCTGGCGCCCGGACTTTGGCTTGTTCCACGGCCGCGTGAACCGCCGCGTAAGCTGGCACCCGGTCCAAAAAGCCTAATTGAAAAAAGGCGAGCCGCAAAATGTCGCGAACGGTGACATCGAGGGGCCCCTGACGCCACATGGTGATCCACGCGTCTAAGTAGCGTTGTTGGCGCAAGACGCCGTACACCAGTTGCGTTGCCAAGGCCCGATCCGGTCCCGCGAACGATCGTGTTGACGCGAGCGCCGCACTCACATGAGCGCCCTGGTGAATCCGCGCCAGCGCGGCCAATGCCCCATCCCGGGCTCTCCCGCCCCCGCTCAACGAAGCATCCACTCAGATGGTCCGCGATGTCCCCGCTGATAGGCGGCCGGGGTCATGATACCGCGCCCCGCCGGTTGGATGGCCGATATTCTTAAAACGCCCTGGCCACACGCTATCAACCAATCCCCGCCGTCGGAATGGATGCGGCCTGGGTGTTCGAGCGTTTGCGAACTCACGGTTTGGGCCCGTAAAACTTTGAGACGCTGCCCATCCAACATGGCATAAGTGCCTGGCTCCGGCGTCATAGCGCGAATGTGCGCGTCGATTCGCTCCGCGTCCCGCCCCCAGTCAATATGGCCTTCACTGGCCAAAAATTTAGGAGCCTGGGTGACCCCTTGCTGCGATTGCGGGTTGGAGGGAAAAATGTGTTGGGGAAAACGCTGGATGGTGTCCCGCCATAGCGTTGCCCCTAAGTCCGCCATCCTTTGGGTCAATGTGGCGGTGTTGTCATCGGGCGCTATCGCCACTGACGCGTGAGCCACAATGGGGCCGGTATCAATTCCCGCATCCATGGCCATCAAGGTGACGCCAGACACCGGGTCGCCTTCCCGTATCGCCCAGGCCACCGGGTTAGGTCCACGCCAGCGGGGAAGCAAAGAAGCGTGCAGATTGTATGCACCAAAGCGAGGCGCATCTAGAAGCCATGGGCGCAAAATGCGCCCGAAAGCCGCCGTGATAATATAATCGGGCTGAAAGGCGCGAATGACCTCGGACACGTCCCGCATCCGATCGGGGCGCAATACGTCCATCCCCTGGGTGAGCGCCCACTCCGCGACCGCAGAGGGAGTCACGCGGCGATGCCGTCCCAAGGGCATATCCGGCTTTGTCACCACCAAAAACGTATGGGGAGGAAAGGCGATAAGCTCAAGGATGCGCCGCGCGTATTCCGGCGTACCCATAAACACGATGCGAGACACAAAATCTCCCCCCAAAAATAATCTACATTAAAAGATACGGGTCGCGGGTGATGCGAAGACCCGCCAAGCGATTCTGCAATTCTTTAAGATGGGGCACCACCGATTGCTTCCCCGGGTCCGCAAAATGTTTAAGCAAAACATGATAGCGATAGCGACCCCGCACTCGCGACAACGGCGCCGGCGCCGGACCCAACACCTCGTCGCCCGGCCACCCGGCCCGCAGTGCCTCAGCCCCCTGACGGGCGCTTTCCGCAACCGCCGCCCGATCCTCCCCTTCAAAAGCCAACAGCCATAATTGAGAAAAAGGCGGATAGCGAGTGGCACTTCTAAAGGCTATTTCTTCCTCATAGAACGCGGAATAATCATGGGTCTTGGCCAATTTTATCGCATAATGGTCCGGATTGTAGGACTGAATCACCACGCGCCCGGGAATATCAGCCCGCCCTGACCGTCCCCCCGCCTGCACCAATAATTGAAAAGTACGCTCGGCGCTGCGAAAGTCCGGAAGATGAAGGGCGGTATCCGCCGCCACCACACCGACCAGCCCCACCCGAGGAAAATCCATCCCTTTGGCAATCATTTGCGTGCCGACCAGCACATCCGCCTCGCCTCGATAAAATTGATGATATAACGTGGCGTAATCTTGGGGGTCCTTCAAAACATCGCGATCAGCCCGCAATAGGCGCGCCTGCGGGAACAAGGCCCGCACTTCCTCTACCACCCTCTCAGTGCCCGCGCCAAAATAGCGAATCTTTTCGCTCCCGCATTCCGGACAGCGCTTGGGTAGGGGGAATTGGCGAAGGCAGTAATGACAGGCAAGCCGCTCTTCTTGTTGATGATAGGTGAGGGACACAGCGCAATCGGGGCACTCCAGAGCCTGCCCACACGACCGGCATAAAACAAATGTTGAATAGCCGCGCCGATTTAAAAATAAAATGATTTGCTCATCTCGAGCTCGTGCCCGTGACATCTCGTCCTGAAGCAACCGGCTAAAAATGTGACGATTGCCCTCTTTGAGCTCATCCCGCATATCCACAATCTCGACCGTGGGCATGGTGCGCCCGAGGACTCGTCGGGGAATCTGAACATGGCCCATTTCCCCCGATTGCGCTTTATAGCGAGATTCAAGAGAAGGCGTAGCACTTCCCAAGACCACCAACGCGCCTTCCCGCTTTCCGCGCCACAATGCCACCTCGCGGGTGTGATAGCGGGGATGCTCCTCCTGCTTATAGCTGGGTTCGTGCTCTTCGTCGATGACAATCACCGCCAAGGCTGTAAACGGGAGGAAAATAGCGGAACGGGCACCGACCACCACTTTTAAGCGGCCTTGTCGAACCGCTTCCCAAGTCTGTCTGCGCTCGTCCTGGGAAAGCCCTGAATGCCACACCGCCACCCCGGAGCCAAAGCGACCGCGAAAACGCGTGACGGTCTGCGGGGTTAAGGCGATTTCCGGCAGCAATACCAGGGCCTGCTTTCCTCGTTCCAAGGCATCCGCAATAAGTGCCAAGTAAACTTCCGTCTTTCCCGACCCGGTAACCCCTTCTAAGAGCCAGGAGGTCGCCGGCTCCTGCAAAAATGACCGAAGCGCCCGATCTTGTTCCGGCGTTAAGGGATGAGGCGTCGTCAAAGCCGCGATGTCCTGAGGAGGAAGCGGCATCACCTCCACCACGTTCTCCTGAATTAAAGCGTGTAAGGCTGGTCCCGCCTGGGGAAAAGCGTCCAAAAGAGTGCGGCGGTCGACGGCGCCACAGCGGGCGATATACTCAAATAAAGACTGTTTGCGGGACGGACGCCCTTGACGGGTGCCCTGAACCCGGTACCAGGTCTGGCTGGGGCGCGTCCTTTTACTCTTGCGCACCGAGGCGGGAATCATCGCGCGCAGCGCCTGCGGCAAGTAACAGAGATAACGTTCGCACATCCACTCCGCTAGTTCCAGCAATGGCGGCGTCACGACGGGCTCGGCGTCGCGGATGCCGACAATATCTTTAAGGCCGGAAATAGCTAGGCCGCTGTAAACGCGCCGGACCACCCCCGCAACCACCGTCCCCCGAAAAGGAACGCTGACAAGCTGGCCTATCGCGATGCTGTTTTGCAACACGTCCGGTATACGGTAAGTAAACGCGCGGTCCAATGCTTCCGCTACCCGGTCAATAATGACGTCGGCTAACGGTTCCAACCGCCGTCTCCTTGGACCCGGCGGGAAATCCAATCGAGCAGTTGTTCGGCCGTGTCTTGCTTGGTTCCCCCAGTCATGGCGTCCACTCCATCGGCCGTTACCAACCAGGCCTCATGCTTGGCCTCGCCAAATCCGTGCCGCCCTCCCACGACATTCGCCACCATGGCGTCCAAGCCTTTCGCCTGGCGCTTTTCTTGCGCTTGCCGGACAGCATCTTCCGTTTGAGCGGCAAAGCCGATGATAAGCTTTTGCCCCCCATATCGCTGGGCTACATCCCGAATAATATCGGGGTTGGGCTCCATGCGCCAGGTCAGACTTAACGATTCTTTAGGAGCCTTCCGCGCCAACTGTTCCGCGGGTCGGAAATCCGAGACGGCGGCCGCCCCCACAAAGATATCCACATCCGGCATGCGCGAATGAACCGCTTCCGCCATCTGCAAAGCCGTTGTGACGCCAAGTTGTTCCACCGCGGCATGGGCAGGGGCAATCACCGACGGGCCTTTTACCAGAACCACGCGAGCCCCGCGGCGGGCGGCCTGGTTGGCGATTAATACTCCCATGAGACCCGTGGATGGGTTGGTCAGCAACCGGACTGGATCAAATGGCTCCCAGGTCGAACCGGCCGTAATCAGCATCCGCAGCCCTGATAAGTCGTGGGGCGCGGTGACGTCACCAAGCCGCTCCAGCACCTCGGCCGGCTCCGCCATGCGACCCGGCCCAATCCGCCCGGACGCCAACCGCCCTTCACCAGGACCCACCATTACCACACCATCATCGTTAAGAATTCGCGCATTGGCCTGAGTGCGGGGATGCCGCCACATGTCCGGCTCCATGGCCGGCGCCATGATAACATGACCGCGAAATCCCAAATAGACGAGGCTCAGCATATCATCGGCCAACCCCGTGGCTAGCCTCGCCATTAAAGAAGCGGTGGCGGGCGCGATAATCAAGGCATCAGCCCAATGTGACAAGGCAATGTGCGACAAGGCCCCTTCCGGCTCGTCCACCACGCTCGTGGAAACGGGATGACCGCTCAAGGCCCGAAAAGTCATTGGGGCCACGAATTCCGCCGCCTTCGGTGTCAGGATTACGCGGACCTCATGTCCGGACTGCACCAACCTGCTCACCAATTCGCAAGACTTGTAAGCGGCGATGCCTCCGGACACCCCGACTAGCACACGCATCTATTTTATGCCGGACGGCGGCACTTCAACCGATACCAAACCCCGCTGTATTTCTTCTAAGGCAATAGTAACCGGCTTGGTCGCTTGCACATCGACCAGTGGCTGGTAACCATCCATAATCGCGCGACCACGCCGGGCAGCCGCCACCACTAGGGCGTACTTGCTCTTCGTTTCATTAACCAGCTCTTGCACCGAACTTACCTTAGCCACGCTATTCCTCGTCCTCCTCGTCCTCATCGTTGTCCACCGGCCGTGCGGTTAAACGATTGGCCACAGTCTCCGGTTGAACCGCGGACAAAATCACGTGCTCGCTATCGGTGATAATGACGGCCCGGGTCCGGCGCCCATAAGTGGAATCGATCAGTACCCCACGATCCCGAGCCTCCGTGATTATGCGTTTGATGGGAGCGGAATCGGGGCTAACAATGGCAACAATACGATTGGCCGACACAATATTCCCAAAGCCGATATTCACGAGCTTGATGTCCAAACTGGATCCTCCCCCCCGTCTCCCCGGCGCCTGTTTTCTCGATGGTATCGTACGAAAAAATAATTGGCGCTGTCAATTAATCTCTAGCCGTCCTCCCCGTCTATTGACGAAAGGGTTCCAGCCAAATCACCAGCAGCCATGAGCACACGCAGTAGATGCCGTACACGGCCACCCCTCGGCCCAGCGACGACCAGTTCAAGGGAACGCCCAACACATCCGCAGCACGGGAAAAATAGTCCGTTAGGAAGAGCTGCTGTGCCTCTGGCATGATGGGGAAGTCCCCTAAAAGCGCCATGAAAAGCAGTCCTCCCATCATTACCATCACGGTAGACACAGTATGGCGGGAAAATGCGCTCACACACAGCGCCAGGGAGGCCACCGCGGTCTGTCCGGCACTACAGTAGGCGAACAGCACCAACAGGAGACGGATCAAGTCGGTAGAGGATGCCACCGTCCCTGCCGGTAAAATGGCGGCCCGCCATCCGAACAGGGCCAAGCCCCCCACTAGGCTCGACCCCACCAATACCGCCACGGCAAGCCAGGCATACGTGACCGCGATGAGCCATTTGGCAAAGTAAAGTCGCCAGGGGGGTATGCCCTGGGTTAACAACATAAACCAGGTGCCAGACTGCCGCTCCCCAGAAATGGCATCGCCACTCACCATGGTGACAAAGAAAGGCAACAGCACCAGGCTTGATACCGCCACCGCCAGCACCGGCACAAAAAAACTGTTAGGGATCTCTTGGCCCACCAGCGCTTGTAGTGGTGACTGCTGACGTAGATGCTCGTAGACATAAGCAAACAGAAGGCCCATGCCCGCGAGGGACGCTAGCGACCCCCAGAACCGCCATAAATGAGTTTGCCGACGCCACTCCCATCTAACGCACGTCCACATGACTATCCCCCAGATAGCGCAAAAGCCGCGACTCGAGACTGGCGCTGCGGATGACTACCGTACGAATCCGAAACCCTTGTTGAATAAGAATGCGATTAACTTCCTCCAGATCCCGGGCCGGGCTCCATAAGGCCAAGACCCGGTCAGAGGACGGGCAGCGAGCCCAGATTCCCAAACCGCGGAGAAAAGCCACGGCAGGTCCGGCGGGATAAATTTCCCACAGAACTTCCTCTCCTCGATCTTTACCTAAATCTGCCGGAGACCCGAAATACCGAAGCCAGCCACCGTCAAACACGGCGATCTGATCACATAGCCGCTCAACGTCTTGCATCAAGTGGCTTGACATAATAAAGGTCGCGCCTAATTCCTGACGCGCCTGCTCAATGACTCCGCGCATTTCTTCCAACCTCGCGGGGTCCAGTCCATCCTGCGGCTCATCCAAGACCATTAATCCCGGCCTTTTTAGCAACGCCACGGCAATCCCCAACCGTTGCCGCATTCCGTGTGAGAATCCCCCCACCTTATTCAAGCGGGCCTCATACAAATGGACAGCCTGTAGAACCTCGATCACCCGTTGGCGCGGGCAACCCGTTAAGTCTGCCAACATGGCCAAATTTTCCGCCGCGCTCAAATAAGGGTAGAACCGTGGAAGATCCACGAATCCGCCGACATCAACCATAGCCCGCTCAGGGCGCGGCCACAGCGCCACACCATTGAGCCAAATGTTTCCACGGGTAGGCCGGGACAGTCCCAACAACAGCCGCAGCAAAGTTGACTTCCCCGCTCCATTAGGGCCAACGAGTCCCAGCGCACTTCCCGGCGCAACATGAAACGACATATCGTGCAAACCCACTTTTCGTCCATAACGCTTAACGACATGGACAACATCAACCGTTACCGCCATGCGGCTTTGGCCCATTGCGCCACGATGGCTTGCGGGCGGCTGCTGAAAAGCGTGACCTCACGCCCGTGGCGGTGAAACGTCACAATGGCGAAAATCCCGTCCGTCACACCCCGACCACCCGGCAAAGCGGATACCGGATGCAGGAATGGGGCGCCAGGGCCCTTAAATGCCGCGGCGGCGGTATCCACCACCAAGACGCGTCCCGCTCCGGTGCCATAAACCGCCAACGCGTTATCGCCCACCTGATGCTGACTCGACCGAGCCAATGGACCCAGAGTTGGAGGGAACCGAATGGCAGGGTAGGATCCGGACAAAGAGCTCACCTTTCCTACTACCGCAGCGATGATCGGGGAAACCCTCCAGGCTACTTGGCGCCCAGCCGTCGGAAGATTGGCACCCTCTCCCGGGGGACCAAGAGTTAACCGCTGGGCTCTGGCCATGAATGCCACATCGCCGGCTGCGTTCTTCACCCGCATGCCAAGAGGCACAAAGCTGGAACCATCAAACCAATAAGTCAGCGACCCCCACAATGTTCCTGGCAGTAAGGGGGTTAACGTGACCCGATAAGCGGGGCGGCCGTCAAAGCGCAGAACCTTTACGGAAGAATGCCATGTCTTAAAGGAGGGCAATCCCCAGGGAGCCCATGTGGCCATTCCCTTGGGCAAGACTTCTACCGTCCGCTCATTGTCCGCCGCGACATACGCTATTACTTTGGCGCCACGTCGCGCCACCACGCCAACAACGGCATTGTTGTCATTTAATTCCTGAAGCCGCCACCGCTTGGGGCTTTCTTCATAAAGTGCCACCGTATGCACGGAGGAATCTGGCACAGGCAAGTTCAACAGTCGCGGGATGTTTAAACTTTGCGGCAGCAAATTGTTTTGATAGGCCAGTATTTCTGAGAATTCCACCCGATCCAAGGCTCTATGCGCCTTGCGAAAAACCTGGGGAACGGTTAAACGCGGCAACAGGGATGGTGAGGGGCGTAAAAACCGGTAATAGAACCCCAGTCCCGCGCCTAATACCGCCAAAGTGCCAAACCCCAACCATTTTCTCGTATCCATGGCGGTCCCCCCTATGGTCACCCATAGTTTACCCCGCCTGCCAGCACCTCACTCCTCTTCCATAATATTTCGCGCCGGCACCTATGCTATACTGGCCCCAAAGAATCTCACAAGGAGCGCTCCATTGCTCACCATTGTTCAAACCGTCAGTAACTGGCTGAACGCCGTCGGGGTGCTGGCCGTCTTTTTGGTGTTGTTTGTCGAATGCTTTGGAATTCCGACGCCGGATGAAATCATCCTCGTGTTTTCGGGATACCTCGTCTCGAGACATCAATTCAGCTACCCACTAGTCATTCTGGTAGCCGTCGCCGGCAGCACCTTCGGGGCCAGCGGCGCCTATTTTCTGGCGCGATTCGGGGGCCGGCGATTAATGTTGAAATACTTCCGCTTTATTTTTCGCAGCCCCGACCGCCTTACCTATTGGGAAAACTATTTTGCCCGCCGCGGAGACATTGTCGTCCTTATCGGCCGCATCTTGTCTGGAGTGCGAGCTGTTATTTCCTATCCCGCCGGACTCTTCGAAATGCCGTACTGGCGATTCTTGCTCTACACTATTATCGGATCTCTAATTTGGGCGCTGCTTGCCGTTACCCTGGGATACCTTGTCGGTCCCCACGTGGTCCAGGCTCTAACCGCCAGCAAACGCTACGAAATTCCCATCCTGGCCGCCACTATAGCGGTTGTAGCGGCATGGTATCTCTGGGATCGGCAACGCAAGAAACGCAGACTGGGCAAATCTTCTTAGAAAAGCGAGGGCCATAGGTATCGCCCGCTGAAAACCTCTTGGGCAGGACCCGTGAGATAGACGGGAGAATCACCTTCGGACCATTCCACCTGCAGAACTCCCCCGGGAACCGCTAAAGATACGGGCGAGACCGCTAAATCTAATCGAATAGCGGCCGCCGCGCAGGCCGCCGCACCGGTTCCACAGGCCAAGGTTAAGCCCGCCCCCCGCTCCCAGTGGCGAACCGCCAAGCGGTGGCGATCAACAACTTCCACGGAATGAACATTGATGCGGCTGGGAAACCGGGGATGATGCTCCAATTTGGCGCCCAGACGGGCCATTGTGGCCTCATCCCACCGTGAACCAAATATTATCAAGTGAGGATTTCCCATAGACACCAGGCATGCCTGAAATACCCCTTCATTCTCTAAAGAAACCTCTTCATTGAGAAAAGGGTGATCCCCGCCCCCGACCAGTCCCGAATCTTTGGCGGCGAAACGGGGCGGTCCCATGTTAACGCGAATTCGATAAGCCTTATCGCCCTGAAGCTCAACCACCTGGGGATATAACAATCCAGCATCGGTCTCAATCACCTGCTCAACACCCGCCAGCCCGCGGTCGTACAGCCATTTAGCCAACGCCCTAAGTCCATTGCCGCACATTTCCGAGCGGCTGCCGTCCGCGTTATAAATGGTCATGCGGGCATCCGCTCTTTCAGAGTGGCCAATCAGGATAATTCCATCGGCGCCCACTCCAAAATGGCGATCACAAATATGGCGGGCTAAATCTGGCCAATTGTTCGCCTCATCCTCTCCACTACGGACATCAAAATATAAATAATCGTTGCCCAATCCATGCAGCTTCTCAAATAGCCACTCCATCACCAATCCCCCTTAGCGCGCTAGTACTCGGGACGAACGGCGCAAAGGCCGCAAGGCCAAATCCCGCAGGGCCGCCAACAACTGAATAAATCCAGATGCCAACACCACAATGACCCAATCGCCACCCGTCAACGGATCTGTCTTGAATAGATGCTGCAGCCAAGGCACATAAAGAACGGCGACCAGCATAGCGGTTGAGGAAAAAACCGCCATCAGAGCCCATGGGTTTGAAAACAGCCCCACTTCCAGAAAACTCCGGTCTTCGGCACGCGCGTCAAACACATGGAACAACTGGCTTAAAATGAGAGCGGCCAAGGCCATGCTGCGCGCTTCGCGCAGCCCCATCCCCCATGGCCCTAAGCTTAAGATAAAAACGGCCAAAGTGCTAACCCCAATTAAAATTCCGCGAAAGGCAATCTTAGTCCCCAATCCCCGCGCAAACACGGATTCCTGAGGAGGGCGCGGCTTTCGCTCCATGACGCTCGGGTCAGGAGGGTCGATGCCTAGAGCCATGGCTGGCAATCCATCCGTCACTAAATTCACGAAAAGAATTTGAATGGGTAAAAGGGGAAGAGGAAGCCCCATGAACGCGGCCAAAAACATCACCAACACTTCGCCCATATTACACGACAACAGGTAACGAATAAACTTGCGAATATTGTCGTAGATAGCCCGGCCCTCCTGAACCGCGCGCACAATGGTGGCAAAGTTGTCATCGGTAAGAATCATGGCGGAAGCTTCCTTTGTCACGTCGGTTCCACTTAGCCCCATAGCCACACCAATGTCGGCCTCCTTAACCGCTGGGGCGTCATTCACTCCGTCCCCGGTCATGGCGACAATATGCCCCAAGGACTTCCAAGCCCGAACCACCCGCAATTTGTGGGGCGGAGACACCCGCGCGTAGACCCGGACCTTAACAACGCGCTGGCGTAATTGCTGGTCGTCCATTTGGTCCAGCTCGCGGCCGGTCAATATCTCATCATCGGGATCCAGCATGCCGAGTTCACGAGCTATGGCCCGTGCGGTATGCGGATGGTCGCCCGTAATCATCACGGTGCGAACGCCCGCGCGCTGCGCTTTCCGCACCGCCTCAGCCGCCTCCGGGCGCGGAGGGTCTTTCATTCCCGCAAGCCCCAGCACCACCAATCCTTCTTCCCAAGAATTGACCGGTTCAAGGCTTGCGGCGGGGCGATAAGCGAGCAGCAACACCCGCAAGGCATCGCCCGCCATGGTTTCATTCGCGGCTGCAATGTCCCTCCGAAGCTTGTCGGTCAGAGGAGTCACTTGCCCGTCCCATTCCACCGATCGGCAGCGAGGCAGCAAACTATCGCAGGCCCCTTTCACATAAATAAACGCCTGACGATTTTCGTTATAAACCATCACCGACATGCGCTGCCGCTCAGATTCAAAAGGGATTTCCCCTGTCCGCACGTACGCGTTGAGCTCGCGATCACCAACACCTAAATCCTGCGCCATTCCCAACAGAGCCAATTCAGTCGGGTCGCCGCGCCCGGGAGAACTCCCCGACTCCCGCTGGGCGTTATTGCATAAGGCCGCGGCCCGGGCAAGGCGCTCGAGAGTCTCTCTTAACTCCATCCCTAGTTTTTGCGGGCTATCCAATCCCTTGCCGTCTTTTATGTTAAGGCGATTCCCCCCAACCCAGACATCGGTCACGGACATTTGATTGCGCGTCAAAGTCCCGGTTTTATCCGAGCAGATGACAGTTGTGCAGCCTAGTGTCTCGACAGCCGGCAGCCGTCGCACAATCGCATGGGCGCGAATCATCCGCTGCACCCCCAAGGCTAGCGCGATCGTGACAATGGCCGGTAGGCCCTCAGGAATTGCCGCCACGGCCAGACTTACCCCGGTTAGAAACATTTGGTATAGCGGCTCGCCCCGGACTAATCCGGTTATGACCACGACACCAACAATTAGCAAGGATAAAATCACCAGGATTTTTCCTAGCTGTTCCAAACGTCCTTGCAACGGAGTTTTCTCCTCCACTGCGTCACCAATAAGATGCGCGATTGTCCCCACTTCGGTTTGCATACCGGTCGCCACCACCAAAGCGCGCCCTCGGCCGCGAGACACGCTGGTTCCCATAAACACCATGTTGTTTCGCTCCGCGAGCGGACAGTCTGGGTCGGGTACCCTGTCCACGGTTTTCTCCACACCCGTTGATTCCCCGGTTAAGGTCGCTTCCTCCGCCACCAGAGACAACGCGAAGAGAATACGGGCATCGGCGGGAACGCGATCCCCCGCTTCCAATTGGATAACATCGCCGGGAACTAGCTCTTGTGCCAAAATTTCGTGGAGGCGACCGTCACGAATGACGTGCGCTTGCGGCGCGGTAAGAGCGCGCAAGGTTTCCACCGATTTTTCCGCCCGAAACTCCTGCATAAACCCTAATACCGCGTTCATTACGACAATAGCCACAATGGTGATGCCGTCACCCGTTTCCCCCAATAGAAACGAAATCACGGTCGCTCCTAATAGAACCAGCACCATAAAATCTTGAAACTGCGCGAGAAGAAGCCGTAAAGGAGAACTCTTTTTCCCCCATCGCAAGGCATTGGGTCCGATGCTATTTAAACGATGTCCGGCCTCGGCGCTAGTAAGTCCCGCATCTGGGTAAGACCCCAGCCGCGAAGCGACTTCCTGCGGTTCCAGGGTATGCCAAAGGACAGCCAACCAGATCCCTCCTGTCCGTTCTCGCCATTAGGGTATGTCCCCGTCGCAGCGAACAGAACAAGCCGGGCCTCGTGGCCAATTTTCTAAACCGCAAACACGCATGAAAAGCGCCACGGTTAATTGACACGACAACGCATGCTCAAATCGTTCGGCTTCGCCGTGCGTTCCCCTACCTGTCAGAGAGCCATCGCTCAGCCAACCGGTGTCGGCGCAAAACTACTTCGGCGCACCGCCATCCTTGTTCGGGGGTGCGCTCAGCAATGTCACCGCTCTTTTCCAAGCGGCCCGCGAAACGCTAACGTCTGACACCCCAGATACTCATTAGCGATTCGAGGCGCTTGCAGCGGACGGTTTTCGGTCGTCAAAACATAGACTGTTTCACACTATGATTCAGCTCCAGGCAAGGCCGCATCATCCGAGGGTTTAGCTGGCATTCTATTCCCCCCAACCCTTCCGTAGAATCCCTTTATTCCCTATTATGGCATGCCGGGCAGTAGCGGAAACTGCCGCGAAAACATCTCTTGACAGCTTGACCGGGTTGCTGCGCTCCGCCATCCCAGAACATTCAGCGGCAAGCAGCCATCATGGCCAGTTCGCCCTGGGTTAAATCCTATTTTCCCCGACAACATATTCCGGTATAATTGATAGGATTTATATAATTTGGGAGGTGCTCTTTTTTTGGAAGAATCATTGCGGCGCGCACTCAGCACGCCCGAAGTCTTATTTTTAGGCATTAATGGCGTGGTCGGTGCCGGTATTTTTCTTTTGCCGGGCACAGTAGCAAAAGATGCTGGCAACCATGCCGTTTGGGCCTATTTGGTGGCGGGCGCCATCATCATTCTCATTGGATTGGCCTTTGCTGAAGCGAGCAGCATGGTATCAAATACCGGGGGACCCTATGTCTACACCAGCAAAGCCATGGGCCGAACCGTGGGATTCACGGTGGGGTGGATGAGCTGGGTAACCTTTGTAACCGGATGGGCCGCTTTGTCGGTGGGTCTGGCCGGGTACCTCATTGTATTAATCCCTAGCTTGGCTCCTTTTAAAGCCGTAATTATCCTCGGAATCATCGGTCTTCTCTGCCTCTTGAATTCGTTGGGAATCCGACGCGGATCGGGCGCGGTGGCATTTTTTACCGTGGCCAAACTACTCCCACTCGCGCTGCTAATCCTCTATGGGCTCTTTTCTCTATCCACTTCTACGAGCCACCCCTATATGGGCGGCACTCCCACCCACTTCGGGCAAGCTGTGCTGGTCTTAATTTTCGCCTACGGAGGATTTGAAATGGCCTCCATACCCGCCGGAGAAATGACCAACCCCAAGCGCTCGGCCGCCATAGGAGTGGTTGGTACACTTGTCGGCACCACCATCTTTTACGCGCTGATACAATGGGCCACACAGCGGCTAGATCCCTCCCTGGCGAGCTCCGCTACTCCGGTAGGGGCCGCCGGCGCCATGATGTTCGCAGGAGGAGCCATCGTGATGACCATCGGCGCCACAATCTCAATTTTAGGCACCCAAAGCGGTGTGGCCCTATCGGCACCACGAGTGCTCTACGCTCTCTCCCTGGGAGATGGACTCCCACCCGTCTTCTCAAAAGTATGGCGCCGCTTTCAAACGCCCGTGGTGGCCATTTGGGTGACTGGAGTGTTGGCATCATTGCTGGCGCTTACCGGAACATTTACCCACCTCATCTTATTGAACGTTGCCGCCCGGCTGTACGAATACGGCATGGTGTGCATCGCCGTAATCATACTGAGATTGCGGGATCCTAAGTCCACACGCGCCTTCCGGCTTCCACTCGGCATTACCATTCCTTTGGTCGCGGCTATTTTATGCCTGGCTTTACTCACCCGCGAATCAGGTCAACAAATAGTGGCAGCCGCTGCCGCCTTGGTCATTGGGGTTCTCATCTTTGCCATTGACAAAGTGACACGACGTCGCCCCGACACCCAAAACATGGCCAACCAAAAATAAAACGCACCGTCGCGGCGCTTGAAGCCGTTCCACAACGGTGTCTTTCGAGGGCCGCGGCGATCCCCGTTAACCCGCGTTTGCCACCCGTGGCTAAACTCTGGTTGATGACTCCTTAGAGGATAGGGGCGGTAGGTCAGGGGTTCGTCAAAGTTAGAGATGCGAGGGCGAATAAAGCCCCACAACTTCGTAATGAGAACTCCTCATCGGCACTGTGCCCGGCAACCCCCACCAATGCGTAGCTGGGCACGCGACAATAGCCAGGTTGTGGCGATATGAGACGCGGATGGATGACTGTCGTTTCACCCCAATACCTTTGGCCTAACTAACAGGCATCACCCTCGCCGCGGTGAAAAACGCGAGACTTCGTTTCCATAGTGAGAACCCAGGCAACGCAACACTGACTTTTCTATCTCAGATGCCATCGAGTACCGGTTCGAACGCACGCTGCCGCCAATGGCCGGCCCATCCATCGTACCCATATTCCTCACACCATCCAACAAGGCGCCGGTTTTCCACAAGGGCCTCGGCGGGTCTATAGGTCGTTAAAAAACCTAGCCAATCGGAATATAAGTCGAACCATCCGCTGCGTCCGATGTAACGAACCGTGAGAGGGTCTGACAAGGCGTAACGAAGCCGCTTTTCGGCCACTGCGGTATCGCCGCCATGGGCGGCAACCAATAAGTCAAGCCCCCAAAGGACGCGATCATATTCCAGGTTCCAATCAAGTTCAAAAGTTCGGATGCTGCTGCGGCGAATCCCCGCTAGGCGGCTGGGCGCTTGCTGCCAAGCCACATGGCCCAAAAGCCACCAGTATACCATCCAGGTGATGGGGGCGTTGGCCAGGTGCGAAGTCGCCTCGCTCACCGTGTCCAAATCCACAGATAATCCCTGATGCCAACGCGCCACTTCGCGGCTCACGACAAAGGCCGCGTGATAATTGGGCGCTAGCTCGGACCAGGCCTCTTCATCCTTTTGCAAGGCATCATAGGCTTGAACAGCATCTTTTAACCGTCCCAAACTATGCAATCCGCTAGCGCGGTTTGCCAAGGCTCGAGCTCGCATCCCGGAATTCGTGGGGCTGCGCTTGAGAATCTGTTCGGTGTAAGCCACGGCTTGCGCCCAATGTTCGCGAGCCGCCGATTGCTGGGCACTTTGTTCGAGCCCTAGAAGCACACTGGTTGCCGAAGTCCCGCGCATGGCGCCGACGGTCATGACCAAGGCATGCAGGCGCATGGCCAAAGGCTGATTGCCACGTCGGACAGCAAATCGCTCGGCCGCTAAAGCGAGCCGATAGGAGCGATTGAGGTCACCACGCGAAAACCTAGCCAAAACGTACCGCTCCGGATGGGCTATCGTAAACGCGCGTGGTGCGCCGAGACGATGACGTCGAGTCCACTGCGGCATGTTACGCCCCCTTTCTCTCCCTGTAGATAGAACGTCTCTCCCATACTTTTACATTTAATCCTAAATCTCATGGCCCGTACAAATTTATATCAAAAAAGAAGGAATTTGGCACTAAATGGTAGAACTAGAATAAACAGACATCTTCCCTAGCGCCATTACCCATTACTACGGAACTAAGGGGCGCGGAACAGTCAAGTGACGATACCCAATAGCACCGTCACCCCGCGACATCCCATGAAGGGAGGTGATTATCATGAACCGGCTTCGAATGGCAATCATGCTACTGTTGGGTTTCATAACGCTCGGCGGGGGTTTGTCAGCAGTGGTCGCCGCGCAACAGGCGGCGACACTCACTGCCTCCGCAACCACGTCGCCACCGTCCCCAAACGGCGTTCCGTGGCTCGACTAAATCCTTAATCCAAGACTATCATACTATCCCATTCAGTCATTGACCGCATAAATCAAGGCTGAATGGGATTTTTTTCGTTCATCTGCGTTACCTTGGGGAATGGAGCCCTATTCCGTGACCACATCCTGATCCAATTGCTCTAACGCTGCCACCACTTTCAAGAATGATCCAGGGATATTGCCAGCCAGGGCCGCTATCTCGTCCGCCCGGGCTTTTTGGTCAGAGGCCATGAGAGCCGAAACCGCCTCATTCAACAACCCCGCTATCGGCTCATAATCCTTCGGGTCCAACTCTTGAATAACGACGTGGGCCGACCGGGATAGTCGCGAGGACAAAAATTCCTGTGTCAGGCCAACCGACTCGTCGTGCCGCAAATAGATGGTGCCCCCTGTCATTCCTGCCGCCAGCCAAGGGCCAGGATCCGCCAACACGAGGACTTCGCCCTGGGTCATATATTCGAATCCAAACCCCTTAATAGCGGCGGTATCCCACCAACTGCGACTGTCACAAGGATTTAATAAGCCGTCGCCCATAATAATCACCCGCGCCCCGCCCAAACGCACCCCAGCTCGGGAGTCGGCCGCTCCCTGGACAACGATGACTCCTCCCTGCGCCCCATAGGCCAAGCTTTTGCCGACATGTCCTCCGTACCGGCCATTTTTCATAATCCCAATGTGACCGCCCGACGCACCCTTTCCCGCTCCGTCCTGGGCGCCTCCCAAGGCTAGGCAAGTTACGCCCGGACTCAAAAAGGCTCCAAATCCTTGGCCAGCCACGCCCCGCACAACAATCTCGGCCTGCTCGCCGTCCGGCTTGGCCGCGCGCCGCCCCGATTGCCGCACGCCAGCCAAACGCCGGTCACTGGCGTTAAACGCCACAGGGGCGCGAACCGGCTCCGGAGAATAATGAACAACCGTACTTTCGGCCACTCCGCTCGCTTCCGATACCATTAACACTTCCGACTCCTCCGCGAGCGAGGCAACCCAGTCCATGTAATCCACGTTTTCCTGTTCATTCCACTGGCGCAGCCACTGCCACTTCCCGACCGCTTCCTCCACGGTCGAGACACCCAGCCAGCGCAGACGCGTTTCTAATGCCTCGCCTAAGCATAGGAAGAAGGTCACCAAATTGTCACTGGCACGGTGTGCTTCTTGCGGCACAAACCGCTTTAGCCCCCGCTCTCGAGCCTCTTCCACGGTTTCAATCTGCGTGGTGATGCCTACGTGGCAAGTATCCATCTGGCATTGCCGACAGATTGTACATCCCAACGCGACCATGGCCATGGTGCCAAATCCCACGCGATTGGCGCCCAACAAAATAAACTTAATCACATCATCAGCGGAATGAACGCCCCCATCAGCCCATATTTCCACTTGATCGCGAACGCCCGCTTGCAAAAGCGCATTATGCACCAACGGAATTCCCACATCACTGGGGAGCCCAGCGTAACGCAAGGCATGGATGCGAGCAGCTCCGGTGCCGCCGTCAAATCCCGATAGCGCGACCACATCGGCCCCTGCCTTAACTATTCCCACGGCAATGGTGCCAATGTTGGGAACGACGGGAACTTTCACGACCACCTTGAGGTTGGGATTCACCGCCTTCAACTCGTCAATCAACTGACGCAAGTCCTCAATGGAATACAAATCGTGATTGTTGCTGGGAGATATCAAGTCAATACCGGGCTTGGCATTTCGAGCGCGAGCCACCTTTTCCGACACTTTCTTGCCGGGAAGATGCCCTCCCTCACCGGGCTTGGCGCCTTGCCCAATTTTTATCTCCGCGTAATTGGCGCCGTTTAAAAGCGTCGCATTAACGCCGAAACGACCGGAGGCAATTTGAAATCCCCGCCAGGGAGTATATTTGCCAATCATATCGGGGATCTCTCCCCCCTCCCCGTTCATCGCCAAGATATTGAGACGGGCCGCGGCATTAGCGTAGGCGCGATATGAAGTTTCACCCTGCGATCCAAAAGACATGGAAGAAATCACGAAGGGATAGTCGTGTTGGCCGACCTTTAAGGAAACCTTTCCGCTAAAGCGTGGTTCTTGGTGCGGCACCACCAGTGAATGCCGTAGTTGAATGGGCATTTTCCGCTCAAGTTCCAACATCGTCTCGTGATACTGCTCCACCTCAATTTCTCCCCGCACCATTTGCTGCGCGGCCTTATACACATGCGGATTGAAGCGGGTGGTATATCGCGGATGCGCATTACCCTGGATTGCGGTGAGCCGATCATGGAGCACCGCTGCCCGCTTGCGTTCCCAGGTGGTCAGTGAAGGAGGGGCCCAGGTCTCGACCCCCAGAATCTCGGCAACCTCACGGGGAAGGCCGATAGCGGAAAAATTCCGCCCATATCCGGCCAACCAATGGGTTCCCATGGTGGACATAATTTTCTCCAATCCATTATTTAACACGGTAATAGGAAGGGGCTGTCCCGCCTGTCCCCACAGGGCATGTGGGACCAGAGCCCGCGCGCCCATTCCCAGCAGAACGACAGCGTCATGCAGATTGCGAATCATACCGCTGCGGATAATGATGGATGTGTCGCGAGCCCATCCGCCTTGCAGCAGAGCTTGTTCTACAGCACTGACCGTCAATACCGGATCCAGGGTCACTGCTTCACCCTCTTGGTATCCGTCTTGGTCGGTTAATAACAAGAGCTGCACACCCTCTTTGGCAAAGGCGAGCGCTTGTTCGACAACGGCCTGAACTCCCGCTAGTTCCGAAATCTGGGCCTCCCACCGCAACGGGATAGACTTTGCGCGAGATCCGAACTGGGACATGATGGCCTCGACGTCGTCATCGGCAAGCCAGGGATGGTCAAGCCGAACACTGGGACCCGCCACCGGCCCTCCGGGGGTCTCCGGCCGAGCTCCAAGCCAGGTGTGAAGGCGAAAATGCTCCCCCTCTCGCTCTCGGTCTAAAGCAGGATTTGTCACCACGGCAACTGTTTCGTGCAAATAATCGGAAATAGGAACGATTCCCTTGGCAAGAGCCGCCAACGGTCCGTCAAACCCTAGAGACGTTATGGGTTCGTGCCCGGTTTGCACCCACGACTTTACCATCAGTAAATCATCGCGGGTCCAGCCGTCCGCCGCCAACTGCCAAGTGGGCAGTTCGGAAACCGCGGGACCATCACCCCCCGACGCGAAGGATACGGGCGGGGAAGAAGACTTAATCCGTGCTAGCAGCGAACCGGTAATCTCCTCCATACTAACAGTGGTGACCGGCCCATCCTCCTGCCAAGTCCACCCCACGACTTCTCCCGGGCCAATCATGCGCGGTTCCGCCACCCAAAGGCGCGGCTCGATCACCCCAACCTCCGACGACAAAATAATTTGGTCCTCTGTTTCCACCACCCATAAGGGTCTTAGCCCCATGGCGTCCACGGCGGCCGCCAATTCTCGTCCATTGGTGGCAATTAACGCCTGCGGACCTTGAACAACAGGGTTCCAGAAGGTTTCCAGCGCTTCGTAGGCGGTCCGCCATTCAACAGGCCAGGTCTCCACCACGGCGGGCGAGGGCGCGCTCAACAGCCGTAAAGTCTCCGGTAAACTCAATCCATAGCGGGTTGATAACTGGATCAAAGCCCGATCTAAAGTTTGCGAATCACTGCCTTCCTGCAAGGCATCAATTTGAAGGCCCTGCAGTTCCCGTCGCAAACGCGCAATGGTATTAATCTCGCCATTGTGCGCCAACCACATAAAGGGTTGGACCCGTCGCAGTTCGGTGGTGGTGTTGGTGGAAAATCGATTATGAGCCACCACTACCCGCGGGTGAAAAGATTCCGTCCAAAGCTTATAGGCATGCTCGGCGACCGTCCGCGCGTCAGCACGCATTTTCATGGTAGCCAAGTCCCGTCCAAAGACGGCAACCTGCCCCGGGAATGCCTCTTCAAGATGCTCAAGCGCTTGAAAGCCGACATCACGGAGTGGCCCATCCGCGAGACATACGGCGCTCCAAATGCCTTCACCGCCGTCAACCACGTCCCAGTAGCCCGCCACAAAGCGCAGCCCTTCCCGCAGCAGAATGGGTTTAAGCACTTCCACCGCTTTCCGGTCGTCGGCAACCGGCAAAACCAAGGACACAAACCATAACTTCTCCCAGTCGACAGGGATGCCTAGTTCGCGCAACCGCCGCTCCCATAATGTTTTAGGCAGCGAAGTGATGATGCCGGTGCCATCGGATTGTCCCGCCAACTGTCCGGAACGGTGCTCCATAGCCGCCAGCGCTTCCAAAGCCGAATGCCACACGGGGACTTTCCCCGGTTTTTTCGGATCCTTTAATAAGGCAGCATAAACGGCGCATGCATCAAACTCTCGGGAGTGGTGGGGCAAAACCGGCATAATAAATAACCCTCCTATCACGTCTATGGTGAAGTAGGCGTTGTTACATCAGGGCGCTAAAGCGTCACCCGTCAACGCTAAGTTCTCGATCCGCTGAAATACACAATCTCGAAAAAGACCTGGATCAACTCTCTGGCGCAGCTACTGAGTAATTGAGGTAAGGCCTGAAAGTGACGCAACCGACAGCGGTGGTACAATGTCGCAATTATACAGTCATTTGTATAATAACGCAAGCCTAAAAGAGGAATTTAAGGGATTTTTAAACGTATATGCGACCATCGCCCTAGTCTGATACAATACTTTCGTTGTACAAATTTTAGACGGGTGGGTAGGATAAATGAAGATTTCGCGGCCTCTCCCTCATATCACGCAGTTGCTGGTGCCCGTTCCCCTTCCGGTTCATTACACCAATTCTTACGTGATTGACACCGAAAACGGCTACATCATCGTCGACGCCGGCATGGACACAGCAGAAGCGCGTAGAGTGTGGGAAGACTTCATTGCTGACACAAAAATCGATCAAGCGACCGTGCGATTTATATTTATAACACACTTTCACCCAGACCACATGGGATTGGCCCATTGGCTATCCGCGCGATTGCGGGCGCCCATCGCGATGATGGGGGAAGAAGCCCAGTTTGCCCATAATTACGCCGCCCACCATCAACAAAGCGTCGAGCGGATAAGAGAGTTCTACGCGCGACATAACGTTCCCGATTCCTTGATCGATAGTTGGATAGCCCTGGACCGGGCATTTCAGGAAACCGTCACCATGCCCGCCACAATTGACCCAATACAACCGGAGCAGACTCTGCGGATTGGGTCCATGGACCTGCGATTCATCGAGCAAGGCGGCCATACCGGTCATCAAGGGCTCATTTACCTTCCCCGTCAAAACGTGTTGGTGACGGGCGATCAAGTATTGTCCCGCATTACCCCTAACGTTAGTGTATGGCCCTTAGGGGAAAAAAACCCCCTGGCCAGCTATCTCGCATCGCTCCGCCGCCTGCTGGATTTGCCCCATCCCCTTGGTCTTGCCGCCCATGAGGCAATAATTCCCGACGTGAACAGGCGGGTGGAACAGATCTTGGAACATCACCGGCAGCGAAATGACAAACTAATCGGATTGCTAAGCGACAGCCCCAAATCCGCCTATGAATTGACGCGCCTCTTGTTCCAGCGGCCACTTGACGACTATCAAGTTCGCTTCGCGATTGGAGAAACTCTGGCCCATTTGGAATTTCTTAAAGAAGAACATCAAGTCGGTTCCACAAATCATGAAGGCACTCTTATTTATGAATCTCTCAGACCCGCGGTCAACCAATAACGGAGGCAGCAGCGGAGACGCCCCCGCATTCTCTGGCACGCAGAGCGGTGACCCGCCACCCGTATAGGGTGGGGTGGCATCATCATATGAATTCATTGGAATGGTGTTTAAGCAGGGCCTTGGCGAAACCGCCCGTGGAAGGTATCCCCTTAACCGTAATCCTTTTGTAACATCTTTAGTGTTACCTAAAACTAAAGAGGCGGGAAAGGATGTGAAAAAGTGGGCGTGGTCACATCGGCTCTCCGGGTAATGGGGCTGGTACTGCTGGGTGTGGGTGCATTTGAAGTGTTTCACCCCTGGAACAACTCCGCTACGCCATCCTTTAAAGGACCCAGCACGCCAGCCGTCAACACCATCCAGTGGTCGCCCCCTGGAAATCTCCCGGCAAACAGCGCCCCTTCTGGGAGACAATCATCCCAGCCGCCTACCGCCATCGAGGCGAATTCTCTTAATTGGGCTGGCATCGTTCAGCAATCATCTGGGGAAATGAGCGTCGAGGCCGCCTGGAAAGTGCCAAACTTTTCGCAACCGGCCTCCAATCCTAATAGTGCCGTTGCTGAATGGATTGGACTGGGAGGCGTCGCCTCAAACAACCTCATCCAAATCGGAACCATTACCAGCCCCAATGCATCCGGGCAAGCTATGACCACCGTGTTTTGGGAAAACCTTCCCCACCCGGCGGTGCAAGCCGCCGACATCCCCACCGGGTCCACGGTTAATGCGGCGATAAAACCATCGGGGGCGGATCAGTGGCGTTTGACTCTTACCGTCGCAGGGCGGAAAGGCGCGGTTATTGACCAAGTGGTTCGCCTCACGCCCGCACAAGCCACGGCTGTTGAGTCATCTGCCGATTGGATTACGGAAGCGCCTTCCACCAATCAAGGCCAGGCGCCACTGGCTCCCGTATCCAAGACGACCATGACCGCTGTTAAAGCGAACGGTGTCCCCCTGTCGCAAATCAACCCAAACACACTGCAATCCATCGGCCTTTACGACTCAAACGGGCAACTCATCGCTGAGCCCTCCGCTAACACCTCTCGCGACAGCGTCACCGTCACCACCGTATATAACCCCGACACATCATCCTCTCTCCCCCCTGGCCCTGGCTGGAACCCGCACTCCTTCAATCCTGGAGGGTACGGACATCCCTATGGCCCTCAGGGCTGGAACTCCTCTCCCGCGACAGGCTATCCGGCAAACGGCGCTCCTTGGGGACCGGGCTGGTAGGGACGTCGTCACCCCCAACCCCGCATAAACGTACCGGCGATTCATGATGCCAGCCTACGAGCAAAGAAAGGGGCTTGGTCCCTTCTTCCCCTATTTGGTGCTAGTCTATAGTTATCGAATTGGGAAGGATGACGTTATGGCCACGGACAGCCCAAGAATTCACCAGGGACACGTGAGGGATGCTTAGTCCGCGAAATACATTCCCGACCACCCAACTAATCTCATTGATTTTTCCCATTATGCTGGGCTATTCCGCGGCCGCCATCGCGTTTGGCGCTCTCGCTGCGGCTTGGCATTGGCAAAGCGCTATTATTGTGGGCTTTTCGTTATTACTCTATTCGGGCGCCCTGCAATCCACCGTACTGGGTTTAACCATTGTTAATCCGTCATTCGCGTTAGTCTTCACGCTTTCTCTGGCCGTCAATTTGCGCCATATGCTTTATGGTCCTCATCTGCAAACGCGAGACAGAGAGTGGAAACGCTTAGACCGTTGGGTTATCGGCGGCCTTTTAACCGACGAACTTTATGCCTTAGGTCTCGATCCATCCCTCAACCGCAAGCAGTGGAGGGCTGCCGGACTCATGCTTTATGGTTGCTGGGCAGCCTCCACCGCCGTGGGGGTGGCCAGCGCACATGTGGTGCCCCATCAATGGCTTCTTGCCATGAGCTTGGCGCTTCCTTCTCTCTTTATGGGCCTTTTAATCCCGCGCCTGTCGTCTCAGAGCGATTGGTTGGCGGCACTTGTCGCGGCGGCGCTAGCCGCCCTAGGCCGATGGCTGCACTGGCCTGACGCGTATATCATCATCCCTATCGCCATGGGTGCCAGCGCCGGCTATTGGGCCCAGCGAAGAAAGGTTCCGACAAGCTCATGACCTGGACCTGGCTCATCATTTTGAGTGCTCTCGGATATGCTCAGCGCACCATTCCCTGGGCGATGTCCGCACGCTTTAATCTCCCTGGCAAGGTCACGGTGTGGTTGCGCTATGTGGGCCCAGCCGCTTTCGCCACCCTTCTCGTCACCGACATCACCAAAGTGACAATGCCCGCCTTGTTGTCCCTAGCCGTCGCAGGGTTTATTAGTTGGCGGACGCGCAACTTGGGTTTGGCGGTATTAGCCGCCTTAGCCGTAAATATCGCTGCGCAAGCCATCACCCTGATTAATGCCTAAAACCAGGGTGGTGCGAGCCGTCCCCCCATACGCTTTTATGACGGCATTAAGGCTATAATGAGAGAAAAACTAGCGAATAGGAGATGTTGACATGGTCGTACTTCATACTATCTTGTTGCTGATTGCCACCGTTATAGGCTCGACCATCATCGCCCTGGTTATGGGAATGATCGTCTCGGCTCTCACTAAATAGCCCCGTCTTTTTGCTAAAAGGCACTCGGCCATTCGCGACTGGGTTACGGGGCGTTAAAAGAGCATCTACGACCAAAGTTGTAGTCTGACCTAGACCAACAACCCATTGGAAGCTCACAGACGGCCGGTTATTGTCGGAGTACTGAAGTTCTTCCAAGTAAAGTTGCCGGTCGTTGCGGAAGCCCCCGGATCGGGCACCGCGGGCACTGGCAAGGGGGGGAACACTAACAATGGCGTCAAACGGCGACGGGCCGATTCGGCTGCTCTCTGAAGGTGAGGAAGCGCGGCTTCTCAAAGACATTGCCGAATCGCTCAACGAAGCCAATGATGTCTCATCCGCCATGTCCGCTATTTTGCCCCGGTTGAGCCAAGTGCTAGGGCTGAAGACAGCATGGGCATTCCGCTACGACCCGCAGCGCGCCACCTTTGTGGAAGTGGGCGCCAGCGGCCTTCCCCCCGCTTTATCCGCCAATAACGCGGAAGCACTCAGATCCAGTTGGTGCGAGTGCCAAGACCGAATGGTGAAGGGACATCTCGATACGGCGGTCAATATCGTACGCTGCAGTCGCTTGCGAGACGCCATAGGAGACAAACAGGGCCTCAAATATCACGCCTCTATTCCCCTCAAAATGAATGGACGGCCCCTAGGGATCTTAAACGTGGCTGCCAGCGGTGCTCAGGTATTCACACGGCCAGCCTTAGATCTTCTTCGCGCTATCGGCTTTCACGTTGCGGTCACGATAGACCGCGCGGCCCTCATGGCGGACATGAAACGACGCAATCAGCAACTAGAATCGCTGGGGCTGGTTGCCCGAGAACTGACCGGCATTAGCGATCGCACCCAACTTCTACAACAAGCTATCAATGTATTTGCCGCCCATATGGGATTTGAGGGAGTCGGCTTGTTTGAGGGGTCAACGCTGTTATGCGAAGTGGTTAACAGCGAGCCCGGAGAAGTGGAATACTCCTATCGCAAACAGGAGGACGCGCTGCTCCCCCCGGCAGAAAGAAAAATCTTGGCGGATGCCTGTTCAGCGCTTTCTGTGCCCATCCCTCATTATCCCTATGAAATCCGTGTCGAAGCCCGCAACATGGCCGCATTTGGCCCTATCGACGAAGAGATCCTTAACGCTTTTGCCTGGTACCTCACCACTTGGCTGGAACAAACCCTCTTGCATCGACAAGCCCTGGATGCCGCGCGTTGGGCCGAGCGGCGTCAACTGGCCGCCGATTTGCATGATTCGGTAAGCCAGCACTTGTTTTCGGCCCAGCTTATCGCTCGCACGCTTCGTCAACGCAGCGCCTCCCACCCGACCGAAACGCTGGCAGAACGGCTGGAATCGGTTCTGCAAACAAGTCGGCAAGAAATGCGGCGCCTTATCCAAGCTTTGCGCCCCGACTCCGCCCCGTTAACTTTGGAACTACGACATCGGCTTATCCGTCTTCATTCCGTACTCGGATCCCGGCTTTCGTGGAATCTTGCCGAGGTGGATTGGCAGTTGCCCGGCCCTGTTACCGATGCCGTATTGCGGATTATTGACGAGGCGCTGCAAAACGCCATGAAGCACGCGCCTCAGGCGGCCATTCGGGTGATTTTACGCGCGGGAGAATCCATCATCGTGGTTCGGGTTATCGACCAGGGACCCGGATTTAATCCATCCAACGTGAAAAGCGGATATGGGTTGAACACCATGCGCGACCGCGCTCAAGCCGCGGGGTTGAGATTCCGATTAACCAGTCAGGCGCGAAAGGGGACCAAAGTGACCATTGTGATACCAAAGGAGGTGGCCAACCATCATTAATGCCATTCAAGTCGGATTAATTGACGATCACCCAGTCGTGCGGGAAGGTCTTCGAGTGTTCTTGGAATCAGCTCCCGATATTCGCGTCAGCTTAGACTGCGACGGTGGAGAAACTGCCCTTGACGCCTTAAAACACGCAACCTGTGACGTCATTCTGCTGGACTTGGTTCTTCGTCGGGGAATGGACGGCGTCACAACATTCAACCGTATCCGGGAGACGTGGCCCCACATGGCTATTATTATTTTAACGTCATACCAAGACCCAACTAGTTTAAGCTATCTTCAGAGCCACGGCGCATCCGGCTACTTGGACAAAACCATAAGTCCAGACGATCTGTTGCAAGCCATTCGCCTGGTGGCACGGGGACACTCCGTCTGGGACCCCACCCCTAAGCTTCCCTCGCCGACTCTCCTAGAGCCACTCACTAGTAGAGAAACCCACGTTCTACAGTTGCTGGCAGAAGGACTTTCCAACAAAGAAATTGGTTCCCGGCTCGCGATTAGCGAGAAAACGGTGAAGGTGCACGTGAGCCACATCTTAGGCAAGCTAAATGTCTACGACCGCACTCAGGCCGTCATCAGCGCGCATCAAAGAGGGCTGGTGCACCTTTCCACCAATAGTTAAGAACGCGATAGGTTTTTGATGGTCTCCACCAATTCATCAATATAAGGCATGGGGGGGACGGTTATTCGAGCGTATCCCGCCAGTCCAAAAACCTTTGTAAGCCGCACCACATAGCCGCTGCCGAGCATGGATCGCGAAAACTCGTCATCGTCCCCAAAGATGCGCACCGTGACAAAATTAGCATCGCTGGGATAATACGCAATTCCCGCCTCGGTTAGCTGGTTCATAAAATAAGTACGGGCGGCAATGGTCTCCGCAACAACACGCTCAAAATACTCCGTATCCTCCAGCGCTCCCCTAGCCGCGGCCCACGCCACCGCATTCACGGAAAAAGCGTCTCGCACCTTCCACAACGACGCAATAACGGAAGCGGGCCCTGCTGCCCAACCCACTCTTAGGGATGCCAAGGCAAACAATTTAGAAAAAGTGCGAACCCATACGACAGGGCGTCCGTTGCGAATCTGGGCGGCGATATCCGGCTGCGTATTCTGGCAAAACTCATGATAGGCCGCGTCAACGACAACCAGGACGTGGGATGGCACCCGGCTCCAAAAATCTTCCCATGCGGACGCTGAAAAAGCCGCGCCGGTCGGATTGTTGGGACTGCACAGATAGATAAGCCGAGTTCGGTTGGTTACTGCTGCCAGGATACCCTCCAGATCGTTTGCCCCGTTGGCATCAAGTGCGACAGGAACCGGCGTTCCACCCGTTAGCAAGGTACTATGGCGATACGCAGAAAAGCTTGGCGAAGGAAATACCACTTCATCGCCGGAGCGCACGTAGGCCTGGGCAATAAGCCGCAGAACCTCGTCAGCCCCATTCCCCACCAAAATCTGTGACGATTCGAGTCCATGTCGTCGGCCAATAGCCTCTAACAACTCTGGTTCGCGAACCACCGGGTAGTAATTTAATTGGGCCAGCACGTTGCTGGCAGCGGCGACTGACTTGGGTGACGGGCCCCAGAGGCTTTCATTGGAGGCCAGTTTTAAAAGCTCTTGGCGGCCGCTATCGGCGCGGGCCTGACTCAACGGCATCCCCGGTGAATATAGTGTCATTGAAGCAACTTCCGGACGCGGGTCAACCATGCCAACGGCCTCCTCTCCTACACGTATAGTAGTGTCATGACGATCTCACTCGCCCATTATAGCGCCGCCTACCTTGTGACAAAAGTATGGCTTTTCTGACCGCGAGCTCCACCAATGCGTACGTAACCGCGGCCCGAAGTCAAACCCGCAAGAGATTTCGCGCGAGCACAATCAGATAAAGACATGATACACTGAATAGCATACCCATGGCGTCCCCAAGGGCCGGGTGTGGAACCCCAGAACCGGCCGTTGGTCCGCCATATAAAGTTGAGGTGGTACAGCGAGATGGTGGGACAAATTATCGTCCTCATTGGACCCAGCGGAGTGGGGAAAACCACGTTGGCCGAAAGGGCTCAAAGTGATGGTCTGGCAGATCGCATCACCACTTGCACCACCCGCGCGCCCCGCCCCCACGAAACTCCCAACAAAGACTACTACTTCATGTCGCTGCATGAATTCTCCCAACGCGAGAGTCTGGGCGAGTTTGTGGAAAATGAATGGATCCACGGAAACCGGTATGGGGTTCTGGTTCACGAGCTATCGGAAGCTCTTGGAGCGGGCAAGACCGCCATTATTTCGCTAGGATACGGTGGTGCCAGTCGGGTCAAGGAAATTTGGCCGCAAAATGTGCATGTGGTAGGCATCCTGCCGCCGTCAACCGACAGCCTGAAAAGTCGGCTGCGAGGCCGCGGGGCCAAAGAAGACGATATGGCCATTCGCCTGCGGTCTATTGATGGCGAAGCCAAATCGGTGCGTCAATTAGCCGACACCATTGTCGTCAACGATCAATTCGAAGAGGCCTACCAACAACTCCGCCACGTGCTCAATCCTTCTGGCTGCACCCGACATGCCGCCGATAGCTGACAAGCCGACGAATTAACCGACAGCCGCTCCGGTGTTCCCCTCCCCAAAATAACCGTAACGTACACCATCGCCCGCAAGAACAAGCAAAAAAATTTCACCGACCCTCAGACTCCGTGCCTTCTAAATCACGAATGGCCCGATCATTACGATTTGTTTTCCATGACCAACCCCCGCATAATTAATTGGCTAAATTTAGCATTGCCAGCGGGAATCCGCTATGCTGAAATAGATTGCACCGTGGGCAGCGAGCATTCCGCACTAACAAAAGGAGCCTTACATCATGGAACGATTTTCCGACGCGTTTCATCTCATTCAGGCACTAAGCGCCGATCCCGCCACCGTTTCTCTGATATCCCGCGCGATAAATGCACAGGTGGTTTTGGATACTTGGATGCACGGCCCCTTTGAAGAAACCATTACGCCTGAGGCTGAAAGCCGGTTAAGTGAATATGCCCACCAGTTGGGGGTAGAAGCTGCCGCCAATCAGTCGGTTTTTCCCCGCTATCCCATGCCTGAAAGTTATAGCGAGGCCCTATTTAAGACAACCTTGACGGCGATGGCGCTCTACCAGCTACGCAGCGGCGAGCCTGTCCGCATTGTGGACGAGCCTGCCGTCACCAAGACTTACGCAATTCTTCGCCGCTTTGTTGAATCAGAACCGCTAGGCTTAACGGCCGTGGCGCGCGTTTTCGGCATTATCTGGATGCACGAGGATTTGAACGCCCTTATTTTTTATAAACGCATGGAGCGAAACGCCTTTCTGGCAGGAGGTCACCGGCCCGGGAACGGATCCATGTTGGCGGAACAACTGAAGGTGTATCACACCGCTGGCCTTGTCCGCGAAATCTTTACCGGGGGAGGCGACATGCTGGAGATTACCGATCGGGGCCAAACAATTTTTGTACAACTGCACCGGGTATTGGAGGAGGCGGGTGAACTCGATTGGCGCGCTAATCAGCAGCGATGGCTCATCTTTCATGAAATGCATTACGATACCATAATCGCGCGACTTTCTCCGGACACCGCCCCAATGACCGACCGGTTTCTTAAATGGGTCGATTTACAGCCAGGGCAATCCGTATTGGAGGTGGGAGCGGGAACCGGGCGAGTGACCATTGAGCATGGACTATATCGCCGCGTCCAGCCAGGCGGCCGTATTGTAGCCCTCGACCCCTCTACCGGTCTCCTTCAAACCTTAATGGCAAAGTGCCAGGAACAACGCGTGAACAACGTGGAGACCGTCACCGGCCGGGCGGAATCCCTACCCTTTGCCGATAATAGCTTTGACGTCACGGTTGCGGTGGCATCCCTGCATTTCACTGACATCGAACAATCTTTGCGCGAAATTATTCGCGTTACCAAGCCAGGTGGGCAAATAGCGGTATTCTCCCCAACTCCGGCCTTCGACCTGCGCGAAGTGCCCATGATGTCGCTCTGGCTGCGCCCGCTTAGCGACCTGGCCGACCGCTTTAACATGCCATTTGGAGACCATAACGGTTTGGCCCCTGGCCAACTAGAAACTCTTTTCCGTACCCACCTCTCTCTGACGGACGTAACATATCACAGCATGCCATGGCTTCTGGCCGCCGAAGACCATCGCGCGGCCTTCATATTCTTTGTAAAAGGAGCCGCGTTATATCAGAATATCCTAGCCCGCCTGCCCCTCAGCGAACGCTGGGCTTTCTTGCAGCGACTAGAAGAGCGGGGAGACGAAATCGCGGCCCACACCACCATCGAGGAAAAACGCCACATCTATAAATCCGAGGCCATTCTTGCCCGAGTACGGTAGTGGCCTAACGTCATGGCACCGGCGGAGGAACTAAGCGCGGAGAGCGCATCCTAGGGACCTTCACCCGGTATAAAAGAACTGACATAAGTGGCAACGCGCCAGTGTCCATGACTGCGCCGTAGCCAGGCGGTCCCATGCGATCCGTTGACCACCATGCTAAGCTTCCGAATTTGGGATCTCCGGGGAAGGCCGCTAATATTCGCGAACCACACTTTATCCTGCCAGGTGGCATGAGCCCAGTGACCAATAACGACTACCGAATCCACTTTAAGAGAAATGCGTTTAACGATTTGACGTTGATAGGGCCACAATTTCAAGTAAACCTGGAAAATATGATGGTCTCTGGCATTCGCGGAGGAATTAGAAGTAAATGTATCCGCAAGCAACCGGTACTCGCTACGCTGAAGTTTCCGTAACTCGGCTGGCGAAGGTTTATGGTCTCGCGGCAAATCCACACCCATGAGGTTCAAAGGGCTTTCCAATGCCATCGCACGGGTCAATACGGCACCAACCGGCCGATAGGCGCGGTTCGACGCTGCGGCACCCGCAACGGCAACCCCTAATACCGTGAAGACAACACTACCAGCTACCCAACGCCATCGAATGGATATCGCCCCCAATTTCGTGCCATCACTAACCTAACGACTAAGTGAGGGGCATTATACCAAGAGGCGTTTTTAACAAAAAATATAAACAACAGTCACGATTATCCCCCAACGGAAGACAAATAGCTTTGCGTATCTCCCGAAAAAACTTCTATGAAACAAATCATAGAACCCCACGAGAGCAGCCATAAAGAGACCGGGAAAATGGGCCGATCAAAAAAATAATGCCGAAGTGCGCCTCAACGACCGATAGCCCGTCTTGACGCCTATTGCATACCACCAGCACTTGCCGCCGGGCGGCTGCCCTCGTTTCAAAGCGGGCAGTGCTTAAAATGGAGGGCGGGGGCGCGACCACCACCACGGGAAGAGCCTCACCATCACGGATCACCATGAGACGGCGCTTTTCGCGACAAGCCTTCCCTTTGCGGCCATGTTGGCAAGAAATATGACACAACTTAGTTGCTTAGGACCGAGAGTTAGGTTGGGTGAGCTTGGTGAACCAGATCGCCCGTCAGTAAGGACGCCGCGAGACCGCCATTTTAAATTCCAGTCTCTTGTCCAAGTTTTAGGTGGCATGATTGCCCAATGTTTCAGTGTTTGGCCTTGATAGATGTCCTTAGCGATTGCTTTCATTCGATCCAACAAATCCCACCGTGATTTGCGAAACGCTCCGTACAAAACTTGGCTGAACGGAATCCGTTTGGGGCACATGAAGGTGGTGCGGAGCGGTATCGACCTCAGCTTGGTCATAATGTGGAGCATTATTAAAACGATAGCGGTTACTGCCCTGTTGCCAATGATACCTATAACGCCCTGTGCTGCCGTGGAAAACGTCCAGAAAGCTCCCGTCTCGCAACTCTAAACGTACGTTACGCTCTTCTTGAATGATGGTTGCCGATAATACGAGATCCGGAAACTGCTTTAAACAAAAAGCGGCAACCTCATTAATCGTCTCGAATTGGCCTCCTGGTGCTGATAATCTGTTGCCACAGTTTGTGACGATACCCTTGTAGTCCTTCGAGTCGGATCGCGTCTTCCCATGCAGGGTGCCCATCAATTGTCCCATCGCGAATTAACGCCTCAATACCATCTGGCGATTCTGTGCCATATTGTTGGGCGATCACCACGATCCGCTGATCAATCTCAGCAATCTTCTTGAAAAGCCATGTTTCTAGGGCCTCTTGCAATAAAGTCGATTCCGGTACCCCAAGCTCACGGCTTAACTGGGCTAATGTAGACATCGCACCCCTCTCTTATCTACCCGCAATCTCCTGCCATGTGCTAATTATACTGCCGTACTGATAGAATCACGCTACACCGTCAGCGATAATTGCTGTCAATCTAGAGTATCATTCTACTGAACCTTCTAATACCTATACCACCCACCGCCGCTTCTTATGGATTCCGCTAACATTGGGCGGGTCTTCTGTCACATAGACAACCCCAACTCGTTCCAGTCGTTCAAGCCAGCGCCAAGCTTGACCACGGCCAACACCTAAAACTTGAGCAATCAGGCCAGAGGTTACGGGCATCCCGGAGGGCCACTCACGGACGACTTGCTGCACGCGAGCCCACGAAACAGGTTCTGACGGGAGTATTAGGAGTCGACTGACGCCATCGCTGCCACAACTGGCGTAGCGTAGTTACTTCAAACTCAGCCGCCATGATGTCCCCTCCCGTCTGCCTTTCTGACACCATTATAGGGCGTCAGGCCAAGAAGGCCAAAGAAGGTCAGATACTTCGTGACAAGCTCCACGTTAAGGATGCGACGTACGACAGTAGCGCTACCCAGCCTGCCGGTTGTCCAGGGTAGACAATGTGCTTATTAGCTTGGCTAATCCTCCAATACCCAGCATAGTGATCCATGCACGCATATGCTGCGGCCAAAGGGCCACCGCGCCGAGCAATACTAAGTCACTGGCCATGAACCCCAAAATCCCCTAGGCCATTAGCGCTGAATCTGTTTGCATATATCCTAGCCGCTGCGACCACCTAACCCCAGCGTCACGAACAGCTAAAAAATTAGGATATCCGTATTTGGTGATTGAAATGGCCCCGCTACCTCGACATCTCTGGATTTCTTGCGCCTGTTGAAAAGACGCCATCGGGCGTAATGGGGTCGTCACTGGGATCGTGTTGATCTGGACTCGCAACGGGGTTCTCTCAATCCTCATGGAGCGTGTTGCTTGGTCGTTCGCGTTCGGTACTATCGCCAGGGTCATCGCAATTCCGGCTGGCATGGATTGAATAGCGTAACCAGTCCAAATCCATCCCGTGGAATCGCCACGTCTTCGGATGCCTCCACGAATGCAAGGCCGATGTGCATCTGGCTGATTTGCTTTCTGGTAACATGCGTCATCCGTTGGAACAGCGCTGGAAACCCATCACGTCCCTGTCCTCCAACCAGCAAGTCGTGTCGCGGTTCTTAGGCGATTGATGGTCCGTCCCCACATGGACTCTTTCCGATGGCTTCCATCACCGCGCAAAGCGGCGCGATGGCGTGTCTCATCGTGTCCGTACCCTCTGAGTCCTTCCCCAGGATGGCCTACGCCGCAGAACCGCTTGTCCCCGCGTTTGGGGCCGTTGGATGCGCCTTTTAGACTGGAATTGCCGTTATCGGGGGATTTTGGACCCGCTGGTTACCCTCCCCAATCGCCCACGTATTCCAGTTGAGAAAGGACGTTCTCGATGGCCCCTATCTCTCGTCTTCGACGGCGCTGGCTTGCCATAGCCGCTGTGGCGCCCTTCGTGGGGACAACCCTGCTGGTGCCGGTCTCGTTCGCGCAAGCGGCGACAACGCCCGCCATGACCAGTGCGCCGCCGAAACCGGTCGTCTACACCCCGCCCACACACCTGAATCGCACGCCCGTCCGGCGAACTGAACCCACAGTGCTAAGCCGCATGACAATGAGTGGCAATACTGCCATATAGCGTTAGCGCCAACACCTTAAAGGAGGGAGTCATTATGGGAGGACACTATACAGCTACCATCATCATAGGACTGGGACTTATTGCCATAATGGGATTCGCTCAACAGCTGGTAGTGAGCTATCATCGCAAGCTGGCACCCGAGGAATATGTTTGGTGGTGGCGTCTTACCCTTGGATTGGAAGCAGTGATCTGGGGAGTCGGGATTTGGCCTGTTGGGCTACTGTCTCTCATCGTGTGGGTAGGCCTTTATGTTCGTCTGAACGACGAAATGAAGTTTTATCGAGAACATTACCTGCCACACCGTATTGTCGATTTCGGGGTTCCAGAAGGTCAAACGCCCACCTATAAGCCACTAGCCAAGCCGGTACGTATCTTGTTTGTCATTGGAGTGATAATCGTGCTCAGTTTGGCGTTTCTCAATCTCTGGATTCACCGTTAAGAAAGATGTCCGCATGCACTATTACAATCCTACAAATCCATCTCGAACAGCACGATTTTCAATTAAGCCTACCCTCCATCATCGGCAGGGCGACCCTTCTGACGCCTATGATGATTGTTGCGAGCAGGGATGCTTTGCCTATGTGCCGGAACCCTATTTATCGGCAAAGTGGCTACTGAAGAAGGTGGTCAGACGTATGAATGGGTTCACCATCCAGTGCAGCCCATGAACAGACGCCCGCTAACAACTACGGGACGGAGATATCCTCGTCGATAGATTCCCATCGCAAAAACTGACCGCCCCCCAAATGATCACGGCTCGCTGGTCAGCAGTAGATGCATGGGCCAGATTGGGTAGGTTTGCCAGTGGATGGCGTAATTCTCCATCGTTCGATAGTTGGATAATGAGTTGCTGACGTCGTCGTATTGGCGCTAATTAAATTTGGCATTAGTTTAGCTAAAATGGCTGCCATTTGAGCTGCATGGATTGGCTAAAGGCGTTAACAAGTCTGACCATCAAGACCGCGCCTAGTCTAACTCCCCGCCACGATGGGCGGGGTGTCAGGATAAGGCATGATCGACGCACTCGACCCGGGGCTTAACTATGACTCGAATTAAGGCAAATCAAAAAGGATTAAAACGGTTAATTGTGGGTGGAGCTATACTGGCAATGCCACTTTTAGGTGCAACTGCATTTGCACAATCAACAACTGCAACTTTGCCAGCACCTCAGATGGCTCAAGCCGCACAAGTAGCTAGCGAAACTGAAAACATCAATACGACTAATGGATATGTTTCGGACAACGCTCAGGTGTTGGCCAGTTTTGGACTATCAGCCAGCCAAATTCAATATGTTGAGAACACGATTCAGACATACGATACAACGAATGGTCTAACAGCTACTTCTACGAGTCAAACTACCCCTACAAGTGACAGCATTTCTCCAAATGCAGGGATTTGGGTGACTACTGACTTATATTCGGGTCAGAAGATTATGCTATATGAAGGCGCTCAGCCCGGTATTGGTTGGCAACATATGATGTATCGTCATAATTGGGCAAATCTCGGAACGGCCCAAACAACTGTAGAAATTGTCTGCCATAACCCGGATAGTTGGACAATCCAGTCCAATGGACGATACGCTTATTACAAATGGTTTGATACAACGGTCCCGTTTGAAAGCTGGGAAGTTGAATTTTGGTCGTGGTAAATGCGGGCAACGCTAATGGTAATAGTGACACCGGACCTGGTGCCGTTGTAACTGGATATCCAGTGTCTGGCAACTTTGTAACGGAAACATGGAATGGTGTACCAGATACCTCAATTGTTCCATGGTGGGTTAATGAGGGCCTATATTCACAGAAACTCTGATTTACGTGGCGAGGTGTAGTATGGACGACAAACTCTTAGAGTCCCAATTCTTAGCATCCCTGTACAGCGCACTAAAGGGAATTTCCCAGAATGGCATCCTCGTTTCGAATGTTCAAGAGGAGAGTCATTCAGACATTACTCGGTCCGCCTATCGCGTCATTCCCCATAAGTTTGGGTGGCGGTGGATCCTCCGAGGAACTGCGGAGCGGTGGTGGCTAGAGATTCTGGATGATCGGGCTCCAATGCGTGGGCGCCCGTACTACATCGACCCACATGGTGATGAAGAGTTCTTTGCTTTGGCCGCGGTAAGTGACGTTACAACGTCAGACCGTATCACCTACTTTGTATCCATGTTACTGACCCATATGGATGAGAAACTGGTGGGCCAGAAAGAAGCTCACCGTGCGTATAGTGAAGGAGCAACAATCGACAATCCTCCTTGGATTCATACAGATTCCGCAGGCTAAAAAAGTGTGGGCAACAGGGACGAGCACTCCTCGTCCCCCCTATTTGCGCGGGTATCCTAGCCCCTAACTAGCAATATTTCTAGCAGTCATTCTAAACGTGCCGCATCAATATGCGAAGGTGACTTCGCACAGGATCTCTTATTCTAGCCTCCCCTCATAACTAGAAACGGAAGCCGAATTGTTGATCACGAATAGTCGCCTCCCATTGCCCAGATCCCAACGGAACTGTTGCCACTGAGATCATCAATTTGCTGGGGAAACCTCTATGAGAGTCGTCTGCCTCAGTATGGTTCCCTTTTCGCCCTCATTGACTTTGGAATCAGGCCATTAGCGGATACGAGTTTATCGTATGACCTTTATCCACCCGTGGCCAGCCAATGCCGCCATGGGAGCGATAAATATCCATAAGACATTGAGCAGCAACACCGCCGGGAGAACAGTCATCCAGAGAGGCCCATGGCGCTTCTTCGCCTCCTCCTGATAGGTTAAGCGCGTTTGCAAATGGCGTACATGCGCCTGGATTTGGGCGGAGGAGATTCCATGGAGATAGCCATGCCGCAGCAACAACCATGTTAAGGGCGCATCTGGCCCCAGCGGCCCCAACTCGGGCATGGCGTGGGACCGACGGCTGATGCGCTGCGCCGCCTCCGATATTGTGGATTTCAACCAGGGCTCTGCCTCCGCGGCAATCTCCACCGCCTGCCAAAAAGTTAGCCCCGCCGTGAGCAGAACCGCTGTTTCCTGCCAAAACCGCACCAGCGCCGACTGGCGCTCCAAGTCGCTGACCCCCCCGCGCGGCTTGCGGTTCATCGCCAGAAACACGGCGCTAAAAAGTGCGGCCAAAAGCCATGGCAGCCTCTCCGCGGTTATTAACGCACCCGGTGCCACACCGATTAGGGCCGTCCAGGCCAGCGATTCACGCTCCCACCACATCAACCATGCCACCGCGGCACACCAAGCGGCTATCACCATCATGGCATCTGCGCCTCCCGCCGAATGTAATAGGCCAACACCGCAAAAACAGCAAAGATGGTAATTCCCACCCCAAGGATGGTGCCGTCCCCCAGACGGCTGGTGAGCAGTGCTTGATAGAAAGAGGGAACCAAGAGCCGAAATACCGCCAGCACTCCTGCTGGTGCAAATGCCAAAATTAAAATGGTGGACCGCTGCGTGGCCTCTTCCAATCGGCGCGCTTGCCGGAGCGCGTGTCGATTTTGGATGGCGTCACTTGCCCATTCCGCCACCGGCAGCAATGATCCGCCGTGGCGACGCACCATCAGCGCAACCTGCGCCAAAAACGAGAGACTCGCCACGCGAAACTGGTTGGCGACGGCCTGCAAGACTTGCTCCCCGGCGTCGCCTCCCCCCCACTGCGATCTATATCCTAGTTCGTCTAACGCGGCGGCTAAACTCCCTTTCACGCCCAGCATCTGCCGCAGTCGAACCATAAATACTAAAGCGGCCTGTTCCGCCTCACCCCGACGCGTTTCCGCTTGGCAGGCATCCCGGTAAAACGCCAGACCCAACCCGATCCAGAGCCCAGACAACATCATCCAGTCATCCTGCATCACCATACCGACCACAAAACCTGTCGCCAGAATCCAGGCGGCCTCTCCTCGCAACCAGACATATACACCCATCCCCACGGCGGTTGCCTCGACCAAGACCCCCATCATCCAACGCCATCCCTTTGCAACTCTCCACCATCCCAATGCCAACGCAGATGAAGCGCTTGCGCCCTGACGTCCATGACAGTGTCGACCCGGCGGTTCCCCCCCGGTTCTCGCACTAAATAAACGATCACGTCGATGGTGTCCATAATCTGCGCCGTGAGCGACTCAAAGGACAGTCCCTGAGCCCGCTGCAAGGCCATGCGGGCGAGCCGATGCACGGCCCGCATCCCTCCATCGGCGCAATGTACGGTACAGAGGCTGCCTGGATGGCCACTACTCATCGCATCGATAAGGTCAAGCGCCTCTGGCCCGCGCACTTCTCCCACAATTATGCGGTCCGGCCGCATGCGAAGCGCATTGGCCACCAAATCCCGGACGGTGAAATGACCAAACGCTTCCAATCTCACGGTGTTAGGATGAGGAACGTTGAGTTCCCGCACATCTTCAATGGTTACCAGACGCTCATCTTGTGCCGCGCAGCCAACCAACAGCCGCAACAGGGATGTTTTCCCCGAACTGGCGCCGCCCGCGATGATAATATTTTTGCGGGAGCGAACCATAAAGGCCAGATCTTCCCACAAGTCAGTGCTAATGGAACCGAGGTGAAACCAGTCATCAATCCCCATCAGATTCATGGGGGCACGCCGAATAGTAATGGTGGGAACCTCGCTCACCGGAGGAAGAACACAATGGATGCGCGAACCATCGCTGAGGCGCGCGTCACATAAGGGAGTCTCCGTATTGAGTTCGCGCCCCGCCCGATTGGCGATGCGGCGCGCCAGATCCTCCACTTCCTGGCCGTGGTAAAATTCCACGGGGCACGGCTCAATCACTCCGTGCCGCTCAACATAGACATGTTGTCCGTTCACCATAATTTCCGTAACGGTATCATCTAAGAGCAAAGGGTCTAAGGGGCCAAGCCCGGTTATCCGATTAATGACCGAACGCCGAAAAAAGGGAAGCAAATGCGACGGGCAATCGGCGTCGTCGCGCACGACGACATCTAATGCCTCTTCCAATAGCCGTATTCTATCCGCATCCCACACCAGATGGGAAATTCTCTGAGGAAATTCCGACTGAAGCCGACCCATCCACCGTGATAACACTGCCTCTCCGTCGGCAACGGCTTCTCCCGCCGCGCCATCCCAAGCGGGAGTCTCTTCCGGGAACCACGCATCCCTAGACATTATTTATCCCTTCTTTCTCGGTAAAATGTGAAAACCGCGGCGGCCCGGCGCCGGCGGAAGCGTGGCAGCGGAGGAAAGCGCGACAAAACACCATTTGTTGGCTCTGCTACGATCCCTATAGGCCAAGGGCTCCGGGGCGGCGATGAGCCATTGCGCGTCCTGGCGATACAGTCGAATAAACTCTACGGTTCGCTCCACCAGCCACTCCGGCGTTGCTGCATCGACCCATAGCACAACCCAGGGAATCCGTTGAACCAAATCGACGGTGTAGACATTCATGAGTTCAGGGCCCAAATACCAGCCCTGCCAGGGCCATTGCTGGCGCACCATCCGCTCTATCCCTCGGGCGTCGGGGAGCACAAGGGCCGGCATCCAAGGTGGTGGAGCCGGAATTAAAGGGTGCCCCTTAACCATATGAGGGCGGAACTGCTCAAAGCGATACCGACTTTGCCGATGAAGGTCAGGGCACCACTCTAAGCTCAGTTGAGCGGATTTGAAGTCGAGGTCAACCCATCCGCCCCCCGTTCCATACCTGGCATCGGCCCACTTGGTCAAGAAAGTTACAATAGGGTTGATGGGGCGATAGGGGAACAGCGAAAATAAGAGCCAACTCTTACCCATGGGCAGCGGCTCCAAAGAACTTTCAGATTGCCACCACTGGCTAAGATGATTCTGGTCAATCTCTCCCCGCCAAATATCTAAGCCAGGGATAGCGCTTTGAAAGAGCGGGTGTTGAAAATCATGCCCCACCCAGAGTACACAGTGGCGCCCTTCCAAGTCTGTTCTTTTAAGCCAGTCCAGCGCGTCCGAAAAGCCCTGCAGATTTTGTCCCAACAAAACACGCTCAACCTGGCTCCATCGTGTTAGCACCTCAGCCCAGGACGCCGCCGAGACCACGTTGGCAGGACTCATCTGCCGGCAATATTGCTCTACACCGGCATGCCCGCTTGCCACTACAATCATGACGTCAATCCCACCAATTCGATGGTGCCACGGCCGCGCAATGCCTCAAAACCTAGCGCCTCATGAATGGGCATGGCCACGTCAATACTGGCGGGAAGCCCCACGCCGCTACTTTTGCTCACAACCGGAACAGGCCCCGATTGCCATTTCACCTGCTGGCCGGTTTTCAATAAAATGTCGACCTCGCTGCCCGTCTTCGCCACCGCCTCATCTACGGCGCTAGTAGGGGCCACAGCTACCAAAACAACGTCTTGGGCATAATGGCCAACATCTTGCGGGCTTATCAATTCCCCGGGAAACAGATCGGTGTTGGCAAATCCCCGTAGTTGCCGCAAAGATACCCGGTGGAGCCTTTGCTCAGGAATCCAACGGATGTCCTGAGCCCGAATGGGTCCCCCCTTGGCCACGAACGTTTTGACCACCGGAACAAATATGGATATGGCGGCGGTTTTGGAATGAGCCAAGCTCAAAACGCCAAACACCACAGCGCTAATGGCAAGCGCTACCAGGCCAGCTCGGCGCTGCAACCGTTCTCGCAAACCCTTCATGATTGCCTTCCCCCCTCTCCCACATTCGCCAACAATAATTGCTCACGGCGAGACGCCACAATCCGGATGGGCACATGATCGTCACCCAACACCAGAAGCCCTTCCCCTAACCCGGCGGTCTCGATAATGCGCACTTCCCCTTCATGAAGCCGCATTAATTGCGCCACCTCCGCCAGGCTTTCGGGGTGCTGGCGCAAAAGCAATGTCATAGGAGCATTGCGAAGACATACTTCCGCTGCTCGATTTCTTGTGAAGTCCCCAATGTCTTGCGACAACAACGAGATCGCCGTACCCCATTTCCTTGCCCGACGGAACAACTCTTCCAGATAGGCGGCGCTTTCTCCATCGTTAAGCAAATGCCAGGCTTCATCAAAAATCAGCAGTCGTCGCACCGCCTCAGACCCCATACGGCGCATGAGCCATTCGGTTAAGGCTAGATAGGCAGGACCCTTCATGGCATCGCTTAAGTGGCTGCAGTCATACACCTCAAATTGGCCATGATCACGCCGAGAGCCAGTTCCTACTGAGGATCTCCACCTTTGGTACGCGAGCTCTAGGCGTTGACATGCCCGCGGGCTGTCTACTCCCAACTCCTGCAGCAATTCCGCGATGTCTACCTGGCCAGATTGGTCGGGAATAAAGCGCGACCGATTTCCGCGCAAAATCCGCCAAAGCGCGTCATGAACCAAGCCGCCGTATTCCGTCATGAGTTCCGGGGATAAGCGTTTCAGGAGACGAAGTAGAAAATCGGCTTGACGGGCACCTTCATCTATGTCTTGAGACATGGGCAATATAAAAGGATCATAGGGGAACCCGGCCTGGCTTGAATTCCCCCCTCCCAGTTTCCAGACGGTAGCGCCCACGTCTTGCAGCATTGCATACTCTCCTTCAGGATCTACGATGCTTATAGCCCATCCCCGATAACGGGAACGTAGGGCTTCCAGTTTCGCAGCAAAGCTCTTGCCAGCGCCCGACCAGCCGATGGTGATAGAATGAGGAGACGCAAGCTGAAACCTATCGGCAACGATGAAGTTGCGACTGATGGGATTAACTCCGAGAACTTGACCTTTGGGATGCACCACGTCTTGTGATGAGAAAGGAAACAGCGTCGACCAAGCGCGGCTGTCCATCTCCCGCGTCTTATCACTTGGCTCCCCCAACGGCAGACCGCGTTTGAGTCCAATTTCCTGCTGATAGCGCAATAAGCGCACTGTCAAAAGCATGCTTTGGGCGAGACTTTCCAACAGCCGGCTGGTATTTTCAAGAGTTTCCAGGTCGGAGGCCCATAAGGTAATGATGAGCCCCACCTCTATCATGCGGATTTCACCCTTGGCCAGGTCTAGCCGCACTTTTTCGGCATCCTCCAAAGCGACCGCTCGCTCCGCGCGGCCGACTCGTCCTTGGGCGCGATCAGCGTCCTGCGAACCGCGGTGCCAAATCATACGGCGGCTCATAGTTCGCACCGCCTCCCCACTATCCACGGGGGCACTGCGAAAAACCATGGATATGGGCTGCGGAAATCCTAACAGCGGCTCCAGCCACCCCGGCCGTACGTCGCGCGGATACCCCACCACCGTGTAGCTGCGCGCATATCGCGAACCGACCTCGGCGTAGGTGGGTAGAATCCTTAGATGAGAAGGCCAAACAATGTCAACCGGGTCGGACTTTTTACTCATCGTGACTGCCACACCCAGTTGGTGCCCCGAGGTAAAGTCTGCCCACCGCCCAAACTGGCGTAGAGAAATCGAAAGAGACCATCACGCTCCAGAGTTTTCACCCGTATACCCATGGGTTTTAGACTCGCCGCAATAATATCGCGTCGCCGCTCCAATTCCATTTCCGCTTCATCCCACAGCACTTCTCCCCGCCGCAAAGGACGTGATCGGGAATCAGACCCCTCCCAAGACAGGATAATGAAAAACCGCCGTCGCACCAGATTCTGTAGATTGGCGGTTTCCTGCAAAAACTCAATGTAATCCCCTAGCGAGGGCCTAAGGTGAGGCTCGACATCCTCTTCCCGCAGCTTCAAGTCACCTAAGTACTCATCGATTCGCACGTGATCCGAACGAACCAATATCTCCACCGGGAAGCTTAACCCATTTAAGAAAGCGGTATAAGCGGTGACCAACCTTTCCTGGTCTCTGTGCGAACGGAGCCCAAAGTTTACCGGAACCGCCTCGAACACCGCAGAAAACCGGTCGCGTCCAACCAAGCAAATGCTTGGTCCAATAGCCCGGATCGGAAAAACTTGACTTATGCGTGCAGCCATTCCCACACACCTCACGTTTCTCAATTAATAAAAGTGGTTGTGTTTAATCCGCTCCTAGGGCAGATATAAATGCGGTTTGAGCCGAAACATTACGTAGCGGGCGAACCATTCCGGCAGTGTGACGTCTTGAATTCGCGCCGTGGCCAGAAGAATCCCCATCACTGCCAAACTTGCCATTGCCACCAATCGCCCAGTGATTGAAAACTCCCACCCATGCCACACCGCGACATCGGCCAACCCGGAACCTGCCAGCCAAGGTAGCTGAGACAGCCGCAGGCCAAACAATACCTCTGGTTCCGAGGTTAGCGGCACATAAATGGTTCGAATCATCTCCATAATCTATTCCCCCCTGCCGCAATACCCACTAGCCGCCGCAACTGCCCCGGAAGTTTGGTCATGTACCATAACAACGCTAATTCCATCAAGACTCCAGCCATTCCCCATTGATGGCCAGATGACATAAGATGCACCGCCAGCCAAAATGCGCCAGCATGAAAAGACTGAATAAAAATCACGACGCCTAGTTCCCGCGCGATGTTTGTCAGAGCTGAATCATTGTCCTGCGCGGCCCACCATAAGGCGAACCAGGGAATAGCCGCTGTCAACAAGAAAATCTCAATGGTTCGCACCGCGTAAAAAAGTCCAAGATAAAGCATGAGAAGCAACATGGCGCTGCCTACCAACAAAACCACCAGAGGAGAGAGCGCGCCACCCGTGGCGGGCAAACCGGGTGTCCAATTTAAAGCCTCCTGCAAAAGAGATAAGACCACACCGTTGTTAATATCTAAAGCCGCTTTCACCAGCCATAGCCCCGTTAAGCTGATAAAGCCCGCCGTAACCAGCCGCTCTAAATACAAGGGAGCCGACATGCGCCGCCAAGACCAGCTAAGCTGCGGCCACATGCTTTTTAGGGATACGCTTACCATGATCACCACCACCAAACTCCCGGCCAAATCACGGCTTAGATTATAAAAATGAGTCACGATCGACGGCCAACTTAGCGGGTGAAGCACGGTTGACGACATCCAACTCCCGGACAAGTCCACCACTTGCCGCCACATCCAACCAGATATCGCGTCAACCGCCTCCACGACGGGGTCAATATGCAAAATGGTGCTCATGAAACGACGTACTGAATTAGCTGCCTTAACATATCCACCATGAGAACTAGCCCCAACCCCATTGCCGCCCGGGCCATCAACTCTTTACTACTCTGCACCGCGCGGGAATTATGCGATAGCATAAAGCGAATAGCGCCATAGACCATCACTAAGGTAAAAATTCCACCAGCCAGATCGACCAATATGCCTGTCAATCGGGTAATGGCCGAAACCAGTGACGCATCAGGCATGGTAGTCCCTCCAACAAAAAAAGGTCGGTGAGGTTGTCCTCACCGACAATATTGCGACGTCTCGACCGTGAATTCCCTGTCAAAATTTTCGACGAAGATCGACAATTCCACCAAACTAGACGGCGGTAGATTTCACGCCGCGCTTCAATCTCAGGGATAAGTCGACGGTTATCGACATTTTTACATAAATCATCCATTTTTCCGACAGTGCGTCCCTAAGAGAAACGCCGTCTATGCTTGAGGCGATCTTGACGCCGCGCTTCCGCCGCATGAAAACGCTCTTTTTCCTCCAGGGATAGGAGAAGCAGAGGAGGCACCGCCACCGGTTGTCCCTGTGAATTCAACGCCACAAAGGTTAAAAATGCCGTTGACGTTTTCCGCCGTTCCCCGGTGTCCATATTTTCACCGTAGACCTCGACGCCGACTTCCATCGACGTTCTTCCCGCCCAATTCACTTGTGCCACAAGATGCACGACCTCCCCCACCTGAATGGAGTGGAGAAACTCCAGGCTATCCATAGAGGCCGTGACTGATACATGGCCGGCATGGCGGTTGGCGGTAACCGCAGCCGCTAAGTCAATCCAATGCATCAACCGTCCACCCAGCAGCTTCCCCAATTGATTGGAATCGCTAGGAAGCACTAACTCTGTCATTTCCGTGCGCGATTGCGCTACGGCCTTTCCCTCCGTTGCCGCCACCATTGACACCTCCGCATAAGCTTGGCCCACGAGGCCAAGCTACCTTCGCCTAATTTCAATACCAGAACAAAAGCAGGCTTGTCAAACGGAAAGGAGAGTTTCGTGCATACCAACCTCAAACACCCGGGTCGGCTCGCCCATAAGCCGCGTACGTCCCATCAGGCTTTCCACCACGATTTGAGCTCATCCGCCCTGACTTTGCTCACCGTGGGCGGAGTGATGGGCTCCGGCTTGTTTATGGCCAGCGGGCTAGCCATCCAACACGCGGGGCCTATTATTCTACCGTTGTTCGCGCTCGGGTGGCTTCTTATGACTATTGAAATTAATGCCCTGGCGGAAATGTCTATCGCGACACCCACGCCCGGCTCATTCATTGTCTTTACCCGTGAGGTGTTGGGGCCGGGGTGGACCTTCGTATCGGGATGGGTATTTTGGTTTTCCAGCGTATTAACCATGTCGAGCGAGGTTACGGCCGCGGCCCTCTTTTCCCGCTATTGGTTTCCGGGAATGGCGCTTTGGATATGGTCGCTCCTCTATTCCGCCCTTATTATCGGGCTAAACTTTATTAGTGTGCGTGGCTTTGGCGAAGTCGAAAGTTTTATGGCTGGAACCAAAATCTTGGCGGTGTTAGGGTTCATCGCCACGGGCCTGCTCATTCTCCTGCATGCCCTGCCCGCCCGACACCCTCTGCCGTCCCTCAGCGGTATGCTGGGGCAGAATGGGGGGTGGTTTCCCCATGGCTGGTCCGGCGCCCTTCCCGCTATGATTCTGGTTTTGTTTGCCTATGCCGGCACGGGCGTAATCGGACTTGCCGCGGCAGAGTCAAAAAACCCGCATCGCACGGTGAAACGGGCCGTCTCTAACACGGTGCTGTTAATCTTGTTTCTATACCTCGGATCAATATTTATTATTTTGGCCCTCACCCCCTGGCATCAACAGTCGGACAGAATCAGCCCTTTCGTGCTGGCCCTGCACACGAGCACTCTACCCGACGTCAGTTTAGTCATGAATGTTGTGTTGCTCTTAGCCGTTTTATCCACCATGAATGCCGCGTTGTATTCCAACGTACGCGTTCTCTATTCTCTCTCCCAACAAAAGCAGGCCCCCCGGTGGCTGGGCCGATTAAATTCTCGGGGGCTTCCCACCCATGCCATATGGGCTAGCGCCGCACTATTAGGTCTCACCATTATTTTGGCCTATGTACTCCCCAAAAAAGCCTATAGCTATCTGGTTACCGCCACCGGCTTTCAAGCCATGTTTATCTGGCTCATGGTGCTTCTCACCCAGCGCTTCTATCGCCCATACCTTGAGCGGCGCCACCCAGAAAAACTGATGCATAAACTGTGGGGATTCCCTTACACCACCTACTTCGCCATGGCTTTGGTATTAGCGGCGATGGCCGTTTCTCCTTTAGCTAAAGGAGAACTGCCGGGCGCGTTGGTGGGTGTGGGCGGGATTGCGGTGGCATTTGCGGCCTGGCTTTTAATGCGGGATCGAATAGCAACAGACGCGAACAACTCCCAGGAAAAGTCGTAGTTCTCCCCTCATCGGCTGACTAATAGCGAGGCCACTTCCACATGGTCGGTGCGCGGAAACATATCCACGGGGATGGCGCTACTTAACTCATAGGCGGGGGCAAGAAGGCGGATATCACGCGCCCAAGTTTCGGGATTGCAACTCACATAGATAATGCGGGATGGACGAAGCGCTTGCAAGGCGTCCACAACTACACCGTCCAAACCGGAACGAGGAGGATCGACAATGACGGCATCAGGAGACTTGATCCCACTATCCAGCCAACGTTTGACCAGGTCTTGCACCCGCCCCTTCTCCATCACGATATTGGTGCGTCCGTTTAGAGAAAAATTTATCTCGGCATCGGCGCCCGCTTCCTCATTCACCTCGATGGCGCGAACCATTTTCGTCCTGGAGGAGGCGAGCGTGGCCAATGTGCCTACCCCAGAATAGAGGTCCCAAAGCTCGTCGCAGTGAGGAGGCAAAAAATCCAGCGCAATCTGATAGAGCACGGCGGCCTGCTCGGGATTAACCTGAAAGAAGGACGTGAAGGAAAGCCGAAAAGAGGCCCCTAAAATTGTTTCCATAATGTAAGGCTCGCCCGCCAGCAGGCGGGTGGCATCTCCAAGCACGCGGTTGTCAGTCCGCTGGTTAATACTTAAGCCGACTCCCGCCACTTCAGGCACACGCCTCATTAACGACTGCGCAAACGCCAACAAGCCTGGATGATCCGCATATACAACGACCAGCACCAAAGCGCGCCGCTGCAGCCGAGAGGAACGAATCAGCAAATGACGGAGAATCCCAGAGCGGCGCGATTCATCATACGGGGCCAATCCGCTTTGGTTGGCAATTTCCGCCGCCTGCTCCAGCACCCTATTAACCAGGTCGTCTTGAATATCGCAATGGGTAGCCTCGACCACTTCGTGACTGTTGCGCTGGTATAATCCCAACGTTATCTCTCCCGCCACCCCGCCAAAAGGAAACTGTCCTTTGTTGCGATATCCGTACGGATTATCACTGCCACGAATGCTTTGCAATGCGACAACGTCATGCCCATAGCGTCTGAGCGCTTCTCGCACCCTATTTTCCTTATATCGCAATTCTTCCGGGTACTGCCAATGCTGAAAAGCGCATCCGCCGCAGATCCCAAAAATAGGGCAGACCGGCTTGATGCGAGTAGGCGACGGTGTCAGAACCCGAACAAGGCGCGCCCGAGAAAATTTCGAGCGCTCTTCGGTGACTTCCACGGCAACCGACTCCCCGGGAAGGGCCCCGGGGACAAAAACCAGGCGGCCATCCGGCATTCGCCCCACGCCGTCACCAGACTGCCCCATCCGCTCAATAGCCAAGGTAACCGTTTGCGCCACGGCTATTCCCGGTCGCCGGCTATGGTATCCCGCAATAGTTGATTTACCAAATCAGGCTTGGCCTGGCCACGGGTTCTCTTCATCACCTGACCTACCAAAAAAGCTAACGCCTTATCTTTCCCCGATAGATAATCGGCCACCACCGCTTGATGCTCGCGCAAAACCGCCAACACCACCGCGCGAATGGCCTCGGTATCGGTAATTTGACTGAGTCCCTTTTCTTCAACCACCATCGCCGCACTCTTTCCAGATTCGAACATTAACTCCAAGACCTCTTTGGCCATGCGCCCCGATAAGGTGCCTTTGTCAATAAGGCGCAGCAACTCCACCAAACTCGGCGGGTTCACGGAAGCCCGCGCAAAGCTTTCCCCACGCGCGTTGAGCAGGCGGGAAACGTCCGACAACATCCAATTGGTAAGAGTTCGCTCATCCTCATATAAATCGGCCGCCGCACACCAGTACTCATAGGCCTCTCGGTCCAGCACCAGCACTTCCGCATCTTTAGACGGGATGCCACGAGACGCCAAATCCTCGCGAATCGCCTCAGGCAAGGCAGGCAGCCCATCTCCGATATTTTTAATCCAGGCCTCTTCCAATTCCAGGGGAGGCAAGTCCGGCTCCGGGAAATAGCGGTAGTCGTTGGCCTCTTCCTTGCTGCGCTGGCTGTAGGTCGTTCCCGTAGCATCGTCAAATCCCCGAGTTTCCTTGACGATGCGTTCTCCCTGGGCTAAACGCTCAGATTGCCGTTGCACCTCGTACTCAATTCCTCGCTGCACGTTGCGAATGGAATTGACATTCTTAATTTCAACCCGAGGCAAATCCTCGAGTTCTCCCTGGTATTCCGCCGGGCGCAACGACACGTTGGCGTCACAGCGCATGGATCCCTCTTCCATCCGCAAGTCAGAAACGTTCAAGTAACTAAGGGTAGCCCGCAACTCGGTCAAATACAATCGCGCCTCTTCCGCCGAACGCAAATCCGGCTCCGATACTATTTCCACCAACGGGACCCCCGCGCGGTTCAGGTCCACCAATGAACCGGTGGCATCTCCTAAGCGCTGTCCTAAATGGTTTAGCTTGCCGGCATCCTCTTCCACGTGTATCCGTCGGATTCCAATGCGGTGAGTCTCCCCATTGCCCGATCGGATTCCAACCCACCCATATTCCGCCAAAGGCTGGTCATACTGAGAGATCTGATAGGCTTTGGGCAAATCGGGATAAAAGTACTGTTTGCGGTCAAATTTGGAAAACGCATGGACTTGGCAGTGTAAGGCCAGGGCCGAGCGCACCGCCATGCGAATCGCTTCTTGATTGAGAACCGGCAGAACCCCCGGCATGCCCAAACACACCGGACAGGTCTGGGAGTTGGGAGAAGCGCCAAACTGGGTGGAGCAAAGGCAAAATAGCTTGGAATTCGTCTTTAATTCGACGTGCACTTCCAAACCGACAATAACCTGATACCCGTTATTCATGATCCACCCCCGTCGGCCAAGGCAATTTCGGCAATACCGCTTCCAGAGCCGCGGCGGCCTGGAACAATTGGCTTTCTTGAAATGGCGGAGCCAACCACTGCAGCCCCACCGGAAGCCCTTCCGACAGCCCTACCGGCATGGAAAGGCCAGGTATGCCTGCTAAATTGGCGGTAGCCGTAAAAATATCGCCGAGGTACATTTTAATGGGATCATCATCGCGGGATCCCAAAGGAAAAGCACAATCAGGAGTGGTCGGAGTGACAATGAAGTCTACCTGGCCAAACGCTTGATCAAAGTCGCGCCGAATTAGCGTGCGAACCTTCTGGGCAGTCAGGTAATAGGCATCATAATAGCCAGCGGAAAGAGCGTGAGTCCCCAACAAAATACGGCGCTTCACCTCGGCGCCAAATCCCTGATCCCGGGTGGTTTCATACATATTAACCAAATCATGACCGTCGACCCGCATGCCGTAGCGCACGCCGTCATAGCGCGAAAGATTGGACGACGCTTCCGCCGGGGCAATGAGATAATAGGTGGCAATGGCATAGGAGGTATGAGGCAAGGAAATTTCCACCAATTGGTGGCCCAAACTCCTTAGACGCTCCAAGGCCTGGTCCATTGCCGCACGCACTCCCGGCTCAATCCCCTCGCCAAAATATTCGCGAGGAAGGCCAATGCGCCACGGTCCATTCCCCCGGGCAAGCGTCGCGGAGGGCGCTGCCGTAGAAGTGGAATCCCTTGGGTCAACACCCTCAATTGCCTCATAAAGCAAACGGGCATCTTCCACGCTACGGGCCATGGGGCCAATTTGGTCAAGGCTGGAGGCGAAAGCGATAAGCCCGTAGCGGGAAACGCGACCATAAGTGGGCTTCATTCCCACGATGCCGCAGTATGACGCGGGCTGCCGTATCGACCCACCGGTGTCCGAACCCAGCGCCAACGGTGTAAGCCCCGCCGCCACAGCGGCGGCGGACCCGCCGCTCGATCCCCCCGGAACCCGCGACAGTTCCCAGGGATTGTGAGTTGGATGCCAGGCGGAATGCTCCGTGGACGATCCCATGGCAAACTCGTCCAGATTAGTCTTTCCCACGATAATGGCACCGGCGGCCAGCAGCTTTTCAATGACGGCCGCGTCAAAAGGCGACATAAAATCTCGTAAAATTTTAGACCCGGCAGTGGTTGGCATCCCCCGGGTCACAATATTGTCTTTAACGGCAACGGGAACACCCGATAACGGGTGGTCGGCACGCTTGCCTTCTGCCCAGCCATCCTGTTCTTTAGCCCGCGCCAAGGCACCTTCCTCATTGACGTGCAAAAACGCCCCGATTTCGCCGTCTCGGGCGGCAATGCGCTGAAGATGGGAGGACACCACCGCTTCGGCACTTATTTTGCCCTCGACAAAGTGTTGATGAAGCTCATGAGCGGTGGCGCGCCAATGATTATCCACGGTTGTCGGCTCCCCCCAAAATGCGAGGAACGACAAACATGCCGTCTTGCACCTCGGGCCCATTATCGGTCGCGTCCACTGTGGAGAGGGACTCCCCAACCCGGTCTTGGCGCAGCGGAAGCTTGGCACCCGCCACGTGCATGGTAGGCGGAACCCCATCCAAATCCAGTTCCTGCAAAGTGGATACGTATGTTAATACACGGTTAAGATCCCGGCGCACCGTCCCCAACTCTTCCGTCGTCAGACGCAATCGGGCCAAATGCGCCACATGCAAAATTTCCGCGTCCCCTAGTTCCAACCCTATAACCCCCCGTGTTGTATCCCCCGAATTATAGCATTGTCGGGAATAATGCTCACTAACAGCGGCCAATCCCCATGTCTTCGACAAAGAAATTGTCATGGAGTATGCGCAATGATATCCCACAGGCTCATCCCGATAACGATGCCCTAAAACGCATAGGCACGAAGGT
>JAJYTS010000057.1 GCA_021792935.1 Bacillota bacterium
GTGCTGATGGCCTCCATGGCGGAAGTGCTGCGTTTTCAACAGGAAACGGGGGCTCCTTACGGGGAAATCGATCAAGCGGTAACCGAGGCGCGGCTAGCCCCCATGGGCCCGTTTGTTCTGGCGGATGCGCTCGGCTTGGATGTGGCCTTGGAAGTGGCCCATACTCTCACCCAGGCATATGGCGACCGGTTTCGGCCAGGATCGCAATTGGAAGAATTAGTCGCCGAAGGACATCTTGGGCTTAAGGCCAAGCAGGGCTTTTATTCGTATTAAACAGGAGGATGCGCATGGAAGAAGCACTGACACGTCAATTACTCGCGCGCTTTAGTCTGACGACGTTTTTAGAGAGTGTTCGGCTCTATGAAGAAGGGATCGCCAGCATTGAGGATATTGACATCGCAATGCGGGCCGGAGCCGGTCTTCCCCAAGGCCCATTTTATTGGGCCGATTCCCGCGGTCTTGATGTGATATTGCGGGAGTTGGAGGGATTAAGCCGCGACGGTGATACGCGGTTTAATCCTCCGGCTTCCTTGCAGGATCGGGTGCTGCGGGGTCAGTTAGGCGTCAAGAGCGGGCAGGGATATTTAAGGCACGAGACGCGGGAGGTGTAAAGATTGGGCGACATTGCCACCACGGAACGGGATGGGGTTGTCTTGTGGCGGTTGGATTATCCGCCCGTCAACGCCATTAGCTTTGAAATGCTGGAGCGGTTGGAGGAACTTCTGACCGCCGCCCAGCAAAATCAGGCGGTGCGAGCCGTGGTCGTTATCGGGAACGGCCCCACCTTCGCCGCCGGGGCCGATATTCAAGGATTTCTTAAGTTGGGGGGAAGCCTTCTCGATTTCATGAAGAAAGGTTCCGACCTTTTTTCCCGGGTGGAACAAAGCCGCCTGCCTTTTGTCGCGGCCGTTAACGGTGCAGCCTATGGGGGTGGGAACGAATTGGCCATGGTGTGTGATATTCGCTTAGCTTCGCCCCAGGCTCGTTTTGGCCAGCCAGAGGTGAATTTGGGCATTATTCCGGGTTGGGGCGGTACCGTCCGGCTGCCCCGGTTAGTCGGGATGGCGCGTGCTCGCCGCATCCTCTTGACGGGAGATGCGGTGACGGCCGAGGAAGCGCAAGAGATAGGGCTGGTGGATCGCGTCGTGGATTCCCGGTTGTTGGTGGACGCCGCTCTGAATATGGGGGACCGGTTGGCGAGTTTGGCGCCACAAGCTTTGGCCGCTATTAAAAAACTGTTGGCGGATCCCAATGCGACGACGCCATCGGCGGAGATGGCGGCCATGAAAGAACTGATGGCAGGCCAGGATGTCATGGAAGGCATTCGCGCTTTTTTGGCGCACCGCCGGCCTCATTTTGTTGGACAGTGAGGGTGATCCTAGAGCAGAATGCTTAAGCTCCATTGGGCGGCGGCCAGAACTGCGAACGTAATCCCTGTCCATAGCGGAATCACATGCAGGTGGGCGAAGCTAATGGCGGTAATAATCCCGAGGAGTGGCCAAGCCTTTCGCCACGCTTTTTTCGCTTGACCGATGGCCGCTAGAATAAGCGTGAGCAGCAAGAGGCCAAGCCACCAAGAAACTCCATGTCCTAGGGTCATGAGTCCTAGTGTGGCGGCGATGGCTAAGAGGCGTCCCAGTCCCGCGGGATTGGCCCGCCGACGGGTCATAACGGAGGGATGGCGTCGGGATTGTGAATGAATCATGGTGCGGCCTCCTTTGGGCAAGGTGGGGGATTTAGGAGAACAGCCTACATCAAGACATAAAGACACCCGGGCATTTCGGCCCGGGTGGGAGAGAGTGAGAGAGAGTGTCGCGACAATTGTCGTCGATGTTCGCGAGACCTCGGTTCCATCAACACCCCTCCATGATTTGATTCACGGTTTTTAATTAATCACGCGTACCGCTCCGTCATAGGACTGGCGGTAATATGCCGAGTTAAGGCTTTGCACGACAACTCCCTGCCCGGGAGAGGCGGCATCGATCATTTCCCCATTTCCTAGATAAATACCGACATGGTTGCCGAACACCCCATCGGTAGTGAAAAACACCAGATCTCCGGGCTCTAATTCGTCATAGCTAATCCGCACTCCAACATCCCATTGCGCGAATGTCGTGCGCGGCAGCGAAATCCCGACTTGCGCATACACCCACTGCGCCAATCCCGAGCAATCGAATCCGCTCGGAGTATTGCCGCCAAACAAGTAGGGATATCCTTGATATTTCATGGCTATTCCTACCACCGCCGCCGCCGTGGGCGATATGCTGCCGCGGTTGCTGAGCGGTGCGGTTCCTGTACTTGCCAGGGCTTCATGGAGCGCGTTCCAGGTCAAGCTGCCCACCAGTCCGTGGGCTGGGAGCCCCTTAGCCGCTTGGAAGGCTTCAACGGCTTGCAGCGTCATCGCTCCAAAATCACCATCGACTCCCCCGGTAGAGTACCCTAACCGTGTTAAATCGCCCTGCAGGGTCCGCACCGCTGCCCCTTTATCACCCTTATGCAAATAGCCGGGGGGATAGTCGGGCGGCGGAGCTTGAAGGGGGTCTGATGCCTGGGCGCTGGTGATTCGGCCATGTTCTAATGCATTAAGGGTGGCGCTACCGGCGATGCCGTCCACGGTTAGTCCATGGGATGCTTGAAAATTGCGGAGGGCGCTGTAGGTGAGGGCGCCAAAGTGGCCGTCGGTAGATAGATGATATCCATGTTTATTGAGCAACTTTTGAAGGTGAAGCACGCCTGGACCCGCGTTTCCTAAACGAACGTCACGAGGAGTCCTGCTCGCGGATGCGGTGCTTCCGCCCGGTGTCACGGTTATTAATTTTCCCCAGGTTGCCGCGCCGAGGATGCCGTCAGGCGTGAGCCCGTATTGGCCTTGAAATGATTTGACGGCTGCCAGGAGCTCCGTACCAAAGGTACTGTCGAGTGCTCCTCTATAATATCCGAGTTTTTGAAGAGACGCTTCCGCCGTCTTTACGGCGGGTCCGCGGTCGCCCAATTGCGTAAGGGGAGGAGTTGTTTGAGCCTGCGCTGCTTGGGATAACGCGGGAACCGCAAGAACTGCCAAGCCTGCTAAGACAGGAGAAACTTTCCACTTAAATTTCGACAACAGCAATACGTCCTTCCTTCTTACGACTGCCTCCGAGGTTAGTTTTGGGATGCCCATGGTTCGAGGGAGAAGGAGCCCTCTACCGGATTCGCATTCAACCCGGATTCACCGCCTAAAGACACGCTTTAGGATCCCCCGTACCTTGATCCATTCAAGGATTCGGCGATTGTTATATGATCTAGTCTAAAGGGGAAGATTCTTGGGGTCAAGGAATTTCGGAGAATTTTGGCGAATTCTCCCCCGGTGTGGTGTTTGATGGGATTTTACGCAGCCGGGAATTCATGCCAAAACAAAGACGGATTCGCGTCCATGCGTGGTATAATACACGGGAAACTTTTTGAGGATGGGATAACGGATGAGGGCGACGGATGCTGCCTACGCAGTGTTGAAAGCACAGGGCCAGCCCATGGATGTTCAAGACTTGCTGGATGAAACGCTCACGCGTCTGGGCGTTGACCGCGAGGCCCGGATTGCCGCAAGAATCTATACTGACATCAACTTAGATGCAAGATTCCAGTATCGCGGCGGGTCGGCTTGGGGGTTGAAAGAATGGCAGCCTAAGCCCACCGGGCGCACGACATCCAGTCGGGATCGCGGCGGTTATGACGACGACGGGGACGACTTGGAGGAGGACGACGGTTAACAGCCGTTCGGACTCCTTCTCCATTTTTTGGGGATTCTCTTTTTTGCCTAGCGTTTAACATCAGTACGGGAGGACCAGTTATGGCGAAGTACGTTTTTGTGACTGGCGGTGTCGTGTCATCATTGGGAAAGGGATTGACGGCCGCGTCTTTGGGTCGAATTCTTAAGACCCGGGGGCTTCGTGTGACGGCACTGAAGCTAGATCCATACATTAACGTAGATCCGGGAACAATGTCGCCTCTACAGCACGGTGAGGTGTTCGTCACGCAGGATGGGGCCGAGACCGATTTGGATTTGGGCCATTACGAGCGGTTTATGGATATTAACTTGTCTCAGGCGAATAACGTGACCACGGGACGAATTTATTGGTCCACCATCAGCAAGGAGCGGCGCGGCGACTTTTTGGGAGGCACCGTTCAGGTGATTCCTCACATTACCAATGCCATTAAGGAGCGCATCTATCGAGTCGCGGAAGCAAGCGGCGCGGACGTGGTAATCGTGGAAATTGGCGGTACTGTGGGTGACATTGAAAGTTTGCCATTTTTAGAAGCGATTCGGCAAATGCGGTCGGATGTGGGCCGCGATTCAGCGATGTATCTGCACGTGACATTGGTGCCGTTTTTGAGTGCCGTAGGGGAGGCCAAGACTAAGCCCACTCAGCATTCCGTCAAAGAGTTGCGATCCATCGGGATTCAACCGGATGTTATTGTGTGCCGGACCCAAAAGCCGCTCTCCCGTGAAATGCGGGATAAAATTGCTTTGATGTGCGACGTGGATCGCCAAGCGGTTATTCAAAACGTGGATGCCGATTCCATCTATCGTCTGCCCTTGGAACTAGCCCGAGAAGGGTTGGATGACATTGTGGTGGCGCGTCTGGGACTGACAGCCGGACCGAAGCAATTGCGGGAATGGGAAGTCCTGGTTGAGAACGCCACCCAAGCCCACGGACATGTCACCATTGCCATTGTGGGGAAATACGTGGGTCTGCACGACGCCTACTTAAGTGTAGCCGAGGCTCTGACTCATGGCGGGATTGCCAATCGCGTGCAAGTCAATGTTCGCTGGGTGGACTCCGAGGCTATCGAACAGGATGGGCCGGCATCGCATTTAGGGGATGTTGACGGGATTTTGGTGCCGGGGGCGTTTGGATATCGCGGGGTGGAAGGCAAAATTCTCGCGGCTGGTTATGCCAGAACCCATGACATTCCTTATTTTGGGGTGTGTATGGGAATGCAGGCGGCGGTGATTGAACTAGCCCGCAATAAAGCGAATTTGCGCGACGCCAATTCCACGGAATTTGTCGCTGATACCCCTCATCCCGTCATTGATCTGATGCCGGAGCAGCAAACCGTGGAAGACCTGGGAGGCACCATGCGTTTGGGGAACTACCCCTGCGTGCTGGAGCCGGGAATGAAGGTTCAGAAAATTTATGGCGATACGCTGATTTTTGAGCGGCACCGTCATCGGTTTGAGTTTAACAACCTATTTCGCGATCCCCTGAAAGAAGCGGGTTTAGTGTTGTCAGGACTCTCTCCCGATAACCGGCTGGTGGAGATTGTGGAACTGGCTGATCATCCCTGGTTTATCGGCACCCAGTTTCACCCGGAATTTCAATCGCGTCCCAATCGGCCTCACCCGCTGTTTCGGGACTTTATTCGTGCCGCTATTGCCGCTTCCTCCGCTTCTTCCATGATGGAAAAGACCATACTTTATTCTGAGGGAAAGTAGGAGTTGCGCGTTTTTTGTAGTTAATGGAATGACGCCAGGCCTTTCCGAGGAGTGCTTCGCTGCCCGCGGGAAGGCTTTTTTGCTGCCGAAACCCTTTTGACAAGAATTTTTCCGGCAGAATATACTGAGGGAAGAGAGGAGGCTTCTCCATGGGGCTGATGGCGCGTGTTTCCACCATTTTTAAGTCCAAGGTCAACTCCGCGTTGGATCGAGCCGAAGATCCGCGGGAAACTCTGGAGTACTCATATCAAAAGCAGGTCGAGCAGTTGCAAAACATCCGTCGTGGCATCGCGGAGGTGGTAACCTCCAAGAAGCGGCTGGAGCTGCAGGCATCGCGGCTGCAACAGTCGGTGGCCCAACAGGACGCGAATGCGCGCGACGCGGTGCGGGTTAACCGCGACGACTTGGCGCAAGAGGCCATCGAGAGAAAGCAAGGGTTGGTGGCCCAGGTTTCTGCTTTACAATCGCAGATTGAGGATTTGGCGAAAGAAGAGGCCCGGCTCACCGATCTGCAGCAAAAGCTGCAAACGAAAGTCGAAACCTTCCGCACCCAAAAGGAAGTGATAAAGGCTCAGTATTCCGCCGCTCAAGCTCAGGTAAAAATCGGCGAGGCATTTACGGGTCTGGGTGAGGGTATGGCAGATGTTAATATGGCTTTGCAGCGCGCCACCGACAAAACCGAGAGTTTGAAGGCGCGAGCGGCGGCGATTGATTCGCTGGAGGATAATCCGGCCTTTCGCAACGACGCTCTTCCCAGTACCGGGGATTCCATTCGTGACGAGCTGAATAAATTAAAAGCGTCGTCCACGGTGTCTGACGAGCTGGCCCAACTTAAAGCGGAATTGGGCAAAGGAGACCAGGCATGATTGTGCGAATACTATCGGAAGGGCAATATCGCGTCGAAGGGGAGACGCTTGACAAGATAAACCAGCTCGACGAAGAGTTGATGGACGCGCTCACGCAGGATCAGGCGGATCGCTTTCATCATCTCTTGCATGAGGTGGCGGGACTGGTTCGCAGCGGAGCGGAAATTTCGAGTGAGCACTTGGTCGAGTCCGATCTCATTCTCCCCGCTGACGACACCACATTGGAAGAGGCGAAGCGCCTATTCTCGGAACCGTCTTAGGTAGGTAGAAAGAAAGGACTAAATTGGCGGATCCCAGAGCGGATACCACCGTTCGGGGTCCTTTTCCGTGGGCAGAGCATTTGCCACGGTCTGCCGAATTCGGAACTCCCGGGCATTGTTGCGGGTAGAGCGGCCAGTGGGTACAAACGGATAGAAGCTGCCGCGGCGGTAGCTGTATACCAAATACCAGTCTCCGAATCTAAACATGGCGGCCAGCAAGCTGTCCGAGAACCCGCCTTGCTTAATCAAATCAGCCGTCATATGCAGTCCGGTGACGGCGTCGTCTAAATCGGGCCCGCTAAAAGTGATCCAGCGAAATCCCATGGAGTCATCATGGCTTTTTACTTTCGCTTTAAAATCTTGCCCTCCCAAGGCTAAAATATCGTTAATCTCGCGGCCGATGGCGTCATAGGCGGAATTGTCCACCGCCCTCAGGATGATGGCGGCCTGACCCGCGTAGCGGCTATCCAGCTTGACCTCAATGTCCAGGGCGGCTGTGGACAGCGCGAACAAGGCATCCGTTTTTCCCGAGGCAATTTTGGTTCGGCCAAAGAGTGAATCAAAGAGTCCCATATCCGTTCCCCTTTAAAAGTATCCGTGGCGTGAATGCTTCAATAGCGGTGGCGATACCGCCACCGCTATTTCTTTTCCATTTGTTGCTGCATCAATTCTAGGCGATGCAGCCGATGCTCTAAAGTGGGGTGCGTGGCAAAAATCTCCATCACGCTATTCTCTCGTGTGGCGGGGAAAATATAGAATGCATTCATCGACTCAGCCTGGCGAAGATCGCGATTGGGAATCACCCGCACGCCTGACTGGATTTTTTCCAGGGCGCTCGCCAAATACCCCGGGTGGCCGGTTAAAATGGCGGCTCCGCGGTCGGCGGCATATTCGCGATATCGCGATAAGGTGCGGATAAGGACATAACTGATGGCCCATACGAGAACGGACGCCAGCCACACAACCATGACGGCTTGGCCGCCATTTGAGTTGCGGTTGCCGCCGCGCTGGTTTCCTTCCATCGCGAAACCGAAGAAGAAAAATTGTTGAACAATGAAGGAAGCCACCATGGCAAAGAAGCTGGCCAAACTCATGACGGAGGCATCACGGTTTTTTATATGGGTTAACTCGTGCGCCAACACCGCTTCCAACTCGGCGGGCTCCAACCGTTCTACTAATCCGCGGGTTACGGCAATGACGGAGTTGCGGGGGTTTTTTCCGATGGCAAAGGCGTTTGGCATGCGGTGGTTAATCCAAGCCAGCTTAGGAGTAGGCATGTCCGCCAATTGCGCCAATCGGGCCATCATTTGATGCAGTTGGGGAGCTTGTTGTGATTCGATAAGCCGTGCCCCGCTGGTCCACAGAACAATTTTATCGGATAGGAAAAGCTGCGATACGCCGACAAGGATCATAATAGTCACCAGGGTGACCCGGGGAACCCGAAGTCTCCATAGCACCACGATAAAGGCCGCGTAGAGGGCGAACAAAAGAAACATGGTCATGCCCATCCGAAAGGATAAGCCGTAGTCGCGACCATACCATGGTCGGGATGATTTTGCCATTGCCGTCATTCTCCCTTCTAGTTATAGTCTACGTTGTCGCGCTTTTTTGCTCAAGGCCCGTTTTTTGGCGGGAATACGCGATTGATAATATGCGAGTCTTGATTCCTGTTTATTAAGCCGATATAATAGGCTGTGCTTCTTGGGGGATGATGTAGCGGTAGCATAGGTGACTCTGGATCACCTCGCCTAGGTTCGAATCCTGGTCCCCCAGCCACGGCCCCATAGTCTAGAGGCCTAGGACGCCGGACCCTCATTCCGGAAACAGCGGTTCGAATCCGCTTGGGGCTACCATCCTTTTTGCGACCGCCAGCCACGGCGGTTTTTTTGCTATGATGTAAAAAAGCACCATTAAGGGAGGGCCGTGCAGATGGCTTCGGTTTCCGAGTGGAACAGCCGGGTGCGTTGGGCGGAATGCGATGCAGCCGGCATCATTTATCATGCGCGCGTTTTCGATTGGTTTTCTGAGGGTCGTATTGTCTGGCTCAAAGAGCATCAGTTAGATTACTATGATCATCTGCGTCCCCTTCGCATCGAACTCTTGGTGAAATCGGCCACCGCCAGCTTTCATCATTCCTTGCGGCCAGGCGATCCCATCCGTTTAACGGTTACAGCCGATCAGCTCTCTCCTACTCGCATCACCTTTCACTATCAAGTGCTTCCTTTGCAAAGCCCCGGACTCGTGGCTCTGGAAGGTCTTACCGAGCACGCTTTTGTCGTAGACGGGCGGGCTAAGCGGCTTGATCGCGCGGCGCCTGACGTTTTCGCCCAGTTTGCGCAGGCCTTGTAATTGGTATGCTAAGCTAAACGACGGCGGAGGGACAATTTTATGAAAGGCAGGAAAAAAGCATGTCTATTTCTACATATAAGAGTGAGCCGCTTACCGATTTTTCCATAGAATCGAACAGGCGGCGTATGGAAGAAGCTTTAGGCGCGGTTAAGTCTCAGATGGGCCAGCATCATGATTTATTGATTGCTGGCAAAAGGCAGTCTGGATGCGGGGAAATTATCTCCACGAATCCAGGACGTCCCGAGGAGATTGTGGGGCGAGTAGCCAAGGCTGACAAGGAGAATATTGATCAGGCGTTAACGGCGGCCTGGGATGCTTTTCACCAATGGAAGCGCGTCCCTGGCCCTGCCCGTTCACGCTATCTGTTTAAGGCGGGCGCCATCATGAGGCGGCGTAAATTTGAATTGTCGGCATGGGAAGTGCTAGAGGCTGGCAAGACCTGGCCGGAGGCTGACGCAGATGTGGCGGAGGCCATCGATTTTTTGGAATACTACGGCCGACAAATGGTGCGGCTTTCCCAACCGCTAAGTTTAACGCCGATCTTTGGAGAAGAAGATCGCGCCTTTTATCAACCCCTCGGGGTAGGGGCGATCATTCCCCCTTGGAATTTTCCGCTCGCTATTCTAACCGGCATGAGCAGTTCGGCCATTGTCGCCGGCAATACTATTTTGTTGAAGCCCGCCAGCCCCACGCCGGTCATCGCGGCTAAGTTCGTGGAGATTATGGAAGAGGTGGGATTGCCGGGCGGTGTGCTGAATTTTGTTCCCGGTGACGGCAGCGTTATTGGCGATCATATCGTGACACACCCAAAGACTCGTTTTATCAGTTTTACGGGTTCCCGGGAAGTGGGATTGCGCATAAACAAATTGGCCGCCGAACATCAGCCTGGGCAGCGCTGGATAAAGCGGGTAGTGGCGGAAATGGGCGGCAAGGATGCTATCATTGTGGATGAGACGGCCGACTTGGAAGCCGCGGCCTTAGGTATTGTGCAGTCCGCGTTTGGTTTTCAGGGCCAAAAGTGTTCGGCCTGCTCCCGCGCCGTGGTGGTGGACAACGTCTATGACCGGGTGTTGCGGCTGGCTGTCGAATTAACCAGCCAATGGAAAGTGGGAGCGCCTGAGGACTATAGCCATCAGATGGGTCCCGTTATTGACGAACCAGCTTTTAAAAAGATTGTGGGTTATATCGAGTGGGGCCGGGAAAACGCCCGTTTGGCCCAGGGAGGCGGTTACGAGGCGGATCCGGCGGTGGCGGGAACCTTTATCCAGCCCACAATTTTTTCGGACGTGAAGCCTGGTTCCAAACTGGAGCAAGAAGAAATTTTCGGGCCGGTGTTGGCGTTTATCCGCGCCCGCGATTTTGAGGACGCCCTGGCTATTGCCAACGATACCGAGTATGGGCTGACAGGATCGTTGTACACCAGCCGCCGTGACCGTATCGAGCGCGTCGTGGATGAGTTTGAAGTGGGGAATCTTTACATTAACCGCAAATGCTCAGGCGCCGTGGTGGGCGCCCATCCTTTCGGCGGATTCAATATGTCGGGCACCGACTCCAAAACGGGAAGTCCTGATTATCTTTTGCAGTTTATGCAAATCAAGGCGGTAGCCGAGCGGTTTTAAATGGGAGAGGCCCCTTTGGCCTCTCCTAAACTTTTTGTCCGGCAGCAAAAAGCTGGCGCTAGCGTTTGCGTCATTGCGGTTATGAGATGGGCTGTCGGTCGATGCGATAGGGCATGCGTTCAAATAGGAATGTCTGACCCAGTGACCACCAGGTGTGAGTGCTGACATTTTGCAAAAAGGCGCGATCGTGGCTGGCGATGATTAGAAGGCCGGTGTACTCCAGCAAGAGGCGTTCTAGCGCTTCGCGCATGCGCACGTCAAGGTGGTTGGTAGGTTCGTCGAGTATGAGGGCTTGAGCTGGGGTCATTAACGTCTCTAGCAGCTTGAGCCGGGCCCGCTCGCCGCCCGACCAGGTTTTCAGGTGTTCGTCCCACAAGGACTGCGCTATTCCGAAGCGGGCGCCGAGATAGTAAATTTGCTCGCGATCCCACCCTAAATCGTACGCGTAGTCCATGGCTAGCGCTTCATCCGGAAGCTCTTGCACCGCTGTTTGGGGGAGGTAGGTTGGAGAGACGTCGGGATGCCAACGGCATGCCGCGTCGGTTAATAGTGCTTGCAGCAAGGTTGTTTTGCCGGTACCGTTGGGTCCTACTAATGCGATGCGCGCATTGAGTGGGATGGACAGGCGATCAATGGCATCCCAGCTGCGTGTTCCTCGTTTAAGCCGCAAATTTTCAATGCGTATGGCTGGTAAATGTCCGGTGCGTTCTTGACCTTGATGAAACAGATGGAGAGAACGCGAGGACGGCTGAGGCGCATGGGGATTGTCTTGTTCCAGCTTTTGCAGTTGTTTTTGCCGGCTTTGCGCTTGACGAGCGCGTGTGCCGGAACGCCACCGGTCGATGTATGCTTGCAGGCGGTGTTCTTCTTCTCGCTGGCGCTGCCAGCGGATGGTCTCCAGTTGCAGCCGCTCTTCGCGCAGGCGTTGATATTGCGCCCAGTTCCCCGTGGTGATCCAAAATGACCCATCTTCCCAGCTCATGGTGCGGTTGCAGACGTGGTCTAAAAAGGCGCGATCGTGGGACACAATAATCATGGCCGCCGAGGACGAGCGCATGGTGTCTTCTAACCAGGCGATGGCGTGGATGTCTAAATGGTTGGTGGGTTCATCGAGAAGCCAGACAGACGCGCCGGACAAAATGACGCTAAGTAAGGCCAAGCGGTGCGCTTCGCCGCCTGAGAGTTGGCCTGGACTATCTTGCCATCGCTCTGGCGGGAACCCTAGCTTTTGCAAACCGGTTTTGACCCGTGACTCCCATTCGTATCCGCCCAATGATTGATAGCGTTCGGATACGATTCCCCATTGCGTTACGGTTTTGTCCAGTTGTTCCGGGTCTTGTATGGTGGCCATTTCGTTTTCGAGTCGCTTAAGGGTTGTTTCCGTCTCCAACACGGTGGGGTTGGCATGATATATGGTTTCGTAAATTGTCGAATGAGCGGATGGCTGCCATTGTTCCAGTCGAACAACGGTGCTGTCTTGGGCGGCTTTAACCAATCCCTCGTCGGGTTCCCGCTCACCCGCGATGGTTTTAAGAAAGGTGGTTTTGCCCATTCCGTTTGGGCCCACCAGCGCAATGCGGTCACCTACAGAAAGGTTAAAGGTTACCCCTTTAACAATGGTCGTGCCGGCAATGCTAATGCCAACGTTTTGTATGGAAATTAAGGCCATAATGTGTTTTATCCGTCCCTTCCGGCGCCGTTTTTTATCATAGCATCATGTTTTTAAAAAAACGGTGAAATACTACTTGCAAATGGATTAACTCGGTGATAACATAGCCCTTGCTGCTTCGGCAG
>JAJYTS010000058.1 GCA_021792935.1 Bacillota bacterium
TTGTAGGGCAGGGTTGTTTCCTTGGTGGAGACAATTTTGCGAAACAAAGGATTTTCCATGTCGGCCCGCGCAATGATTGAGAGATCCCAAGCGCTTCCTCTGGACCCAGGTGATAAGCCGTCGGGATCGGCATAGGTGGTGTCAGTCATCCCCATGAGACGCGCCGTGTGATTCATCTGGGCGACAAACGCGGGAATCGACCCCGCCTCGGATTGTCCCAGAGCCACGGCCGCGTCGTTGGCAGAGACCATCATTAAGCCATAGAGCAACTGGCGCACGGTGAAGTGATACCCCACGCCCATGCGCATGTCCGACCCGGTAGTGCCTGCCGCCACCGGGGAGATGGCTACTGTCTTCATCAGAGGAAGACTTTTGAGTGCCAAGTATATTGTCATCAACTTGGTGGTGGACGCGTAGGGCTCTTGTAGATGAGGCCGGTATTGCCAGAGCAATTGACCGCTGGTAAGATTCCACAGGACCCCTGAATTCTCGCCAATGGAGAACGGCAATGCGTCAGCCACAGGTGTGGCCGGCAGGTTGACGGAAGCTGGTCGGCTGAGTTTGGCGGGGAGACTGGCCAGAAGTTGGTGGCGACGGGAATTGGGGGACTGTCCCTGACCGCGGTGAAAGCCCGCGCCCGCCAATAGTGCCGCGCTAATCGCCAGGACAACCCAGGGGATCCCCGGTTTTTTCCTAAAGCGTAGCTTGGTTTTCCCCGGCACGCTGTTTCCCCCTTAAAACAAATCCTCTTAATACTAGCAAATGTTTGGTTAGACAAGCGTGATTGATTGAAGGATTAATCCTGGAAATATTCCACAAATGGATTGGATTGCCGGGCGCGAGCGTTTCTAGCCAGAAAAGCGGGTGGAGGTATTTCTCCCTCCTGGTCGCGAGCCATCGGGTCTTCAGGATGACGACGGGGGGGATTATGCCGTATACTGTCCAACATGAGCTTCTCGTTAAATTAAGACTAGGGGGAACATGCGTGAGGATTTTAGTGCTTGGCGGAGATGGATATTTAGGATGGCCGACAGCCATGTATCTCTCCGACCGGGGGCACGAAGTGGCGGTATGCGATAACTTTGTTCGCCGTCAATATGACTACGAACTCGGTGCCGAGAGCTTGGTGCCCATCTATTCTCTTCAAGAGCGCATTCGTACGTGGAAACAAGTTTCGGGCCATGAGATGGCGCTCTATGTCGGGGATCTACAAAATTCCGACTTTGTCGATACGATGGTGCGTGAGTTTCAACCGCAAGCTATTGTCCACTTTGGTGAGCAGCGTTCCGCCCCATATTCCATGATTGATCGGTCCCACGCGGTATATACTCAGGTGAATAACGTCGTAGGCAATTTAAACGTCTTGTACGCGATTGCCGACATTAATCCAGAGATTCATCTCATTAAGCTGGGGTCCATGGGTGAGTACGGCACACCGAATATTGATATTGAAGAAGGGTACATCGAAATTGAGCATAAGGGGCGCAAGGACGTTCTGCCCTTTCCGAAGATGCCCGGCTCTTTCTATCATCTTTCTAAGGTCCATGACAGCCATAACATTCATTTTGCCTGCCGAAATTGGGGCCTTCGGGCTACCGATTTAAATCAGGGTGTTGTTTACGGCGTGGAGACGGAGCAGTCGGTACGGGATCCGCGGCTGTCGACCCGTTTGGACTATGACCATGTTTTCGGCACGGTGTTGAACCGCTTTTGCATCCAGGCGGTCTTGGGGCATCCTCTCACGGTGTATGGGCGGGGAGAACAGATCCGCAGCTTTCTGGACATTCGTGATACGGTTCGCTGCATCGAGCTGGCGGCCCTTAACCCCGCCAAACCAGGAGAATTTCGGGTGTTCAATCAAATTACCGAACAGTTTTCGCTGGTTCAGCTTGCCGAACTCGTCAAGGAGACTTACCCCGGCAAGGTAACGGTAGAATATTTGGAGGATCCCAGGGTCGAGGCCCTGAGCCATTATTTTAATGCCCAGCACACCAAATTGGTGGAACTGGGATTAGAACCGCATTTGTTGTCCAATACCTTGATCGAATCGCTGTTCGGGGTGATTGAAAAGTATAAGGATCGGGTTGTCGCGGAAATGATTCGTCCAGGTGTGAAATGGCGGCAAACCAAAAATCGAGTTTCGCCACGTTAAACCAAGGCAAGATTAGTGAAAGAGCGGGCCATCAAGCCTGCTCTCTCACTATTTGGAGAACGTTCTCGCGATCGTCGCGGTGACGGAGACTCTTCATGCACGGATAGATTTCGGTCGGATAAAGCAGAAGATTCGGGATTCATCCGCAAATGCTTATATCTTGTCGGGTTGGGCCGAGGGCCCATGCTATCATGAAAGTGCGAAGTATATCGCGTTAATATTAAAAATGTTGGGAGGTCGTTGCCGTGGCCAGATCTCAGGTAACTCCCCTGCCTTCGGCGCCGCCATTAGGACTGACGGTGCCATCTACCGGCCATCAAGGAGAATTGGCAGAATCAAAATTGTTGGAGCGAAAGCTCGGACGGAGGGTCGGCGGTCTAACGGCAATTTTTGTAGTGGTGGCGGCGCTGGCGGGCGAGGCCTTGCTGCGATTTGGCTGGTGGCGCTCACTCATTGTTGTGGGGGCTCTGGCCGCATTGGGGCTGGTGGTTCAATCGCAAGCCCTGACCTTCGTGCGGGCCGCCCGAGAAGAGGCCATGCAAGGCCTTTTGCCCCATATAAGCCTTATTGAAAACGTGGCGGATGGCAATGTTGAAGCAAATGCGCAAGCTCATGATGACGGTAAGCTACAGAGGTTGGTCAAGGCGGAAGCTCGCCTGATTCAACGTATGCGGCTGGTTTTGTACCGCGTATTTTTCATCGGACTGGCTCTGGATCGTCAAAGCAACGCGTCGGTGGCAAGCGTCAGACAGGTAGAGCATATCACTGCCCAAATCGCCGAGCTCATGACGCAACTCAGAACAGCCGCTCTTAATGATAGTCAGTCATTGGCGCAAGTGGCGCAGTCGGTGACGGAATTGTCTCAAGGCGCTGGCCAGATTGCTCAAGTGGCCGAGAATCTCACCAACAACGCCCACGGCGCCTATGACGTGGTAACGCGGTTGGCGGCCACCATGCAGGAAGTGCAGCAGGCTCAGACCCAGGGCCAAAAGGTGGCGCAGGGCGTCGAGGAACGCATCGGCAAGGCGGTGCAAGCCATTCGGACTAGTGTGGCGCAAATGGAGTCGCTGCCCGTGGCCATTTCCCAGGTTAATGCCAGCAGCCAGTCCTTGGCCCAACAGGTGCAATCGTTGACCCCAGTAGTATCCACGATTCAAGACATTGCCCAGCAGACCGGGTTGTTGGCTTTGAATGCCGCTATTGAGGCGGCGCGAGCGGGCGATGCCGGCCGCGGTTTTGCCGTAGTGGCGGAATCGGTTAAAGCCTTGGCGCAGCAAACGTTATCAGCGGCGGTTCAGACGGCCGACACTCTGCATGCCATTCAGGCGGCCATCGAAGGGATGGCGGCGCGTGCGCAGGGAACGGCGGAGGCGGCCAGCGGAGCCGAGCAGCAATTGGCAACGGTGCAGGCCACCGTACAAGATATTCCTACCGCTCTGGCAGCGGTTACCGACGCGTTTCAACAAGTGCAGCAAGTGATTGGGAGGGCTGTGGAGCTGGACGCGCAGGTATCGGACCGTATTGCTACCGAGTCTCAGGCGGCCGAGGAATGTGCCGCGGCGGTGGAGCAAATGACGGCTACTATTCAACAGCTTGACGGAACCGTTTCCCATTTAGCCGAGACGGCTAAGAATAATTTGACGGTGGCGGACGCGGTTCCCCCGCAGTTGGCCACCATCGGGCAGGAAATGGCTAATACCGTCAGCATCGTCTCGGCTATGACCGATACTGTGGGGACCCTGGACAATGTGGTGGCCACCTGGCGTCTGGCCGTTCCGGCTGCCCAGGTCACGGCCTTTACAGACAGCATGTTGGAGCTGTTGCGGCGCTGGAGCGGTAAGGTTCAAGATTTGCTGGAATCGCAGGTCAAGCCCGAGGCCTTTACCTTTCAATACTATCCGGCTACCCCGGAGGATATGCGCCATCTATTCAATTCCGGTCCGGTGCGGAAGTTTGACCCGCCGCGCTTCCACACCGGTTGGGATCGAGGGGTGGACTCCACATTGGCCCAATGGATGAATGAGGCCACTCAGGCTGCGCAAGCGATGTTCCCTGGGGTATTGCGGGTGACGTTTTGTGATGTCAACGGTTTTGTCGTGGCAGAACCCAAAGCTTATGCCGGTGATTTGGTAGGCGACCCGGTTAAGGACGCGAAGAATCTAGTCAAGCTTAAATTGGAAACTTCGGCGGGACTTAACAGTCTCTTGCGCAATACTGGTTTGTCTAAGCCGATGTTGAATAAGCCGACACTATCCCGTGAAGAAATTCAATCGTTGATGTGGCCCATCGACACCAATCCCTTTGACGTGCTGGGGTATCGCCGGGTTACGGGCGACTTGATGCTGGATGTGGCGGTGCCGGTGTATGCGCATGGTCTGTACTTGGGAATTATCTTGGGAGGCGGGCCAGCCTTAGCATTGCTGCAATCTCGGACCTAGTCACGGAAAGATGGGACGGGCTCTGTAACCAGTGATGGTCGGGGGGGTTCCCTCCAGCCAGGGGTCGGGGGCTTAGAAGACTCCGGCCCTTCTCATTGTTAGGTATGTTCCTAACGCCCGCGATTAGAGTGGATGGATGCGGTCTTGGCCCCGACAAGAATTCCAGACTTCAGGGATTGTGCGCGCGGGAATATCCGTCCAGCCTTCCGCAAATGGGTTGTGGCTTTTGTCCATGATACAATAGGGTTAAAGAATGAAATGGGTAGAGGAGCTGACAGGTTGAAGCGGGTGGAGAAGCCCTGGGGCTATGAGTTATGGTGGGCGGTGACCGATCATTACGTGGGGAAGCTGATCCACGTCAATAAAGGGCACTCGTTGAGCTTGCAGTATCATGTCAAAAAGCATGAAAGCATGTATTTGATGCAGGGAGACGCGGAAATTTTGCTGGATGGTGAAACCCGGACGCTGCGGCCTGGGGAATCCGTGATTATTCCTCCCCCCACTCAGCACCGGCTTACCGCCCTCACGGATATTGACGTGATTGAAGTATCGACTCCAGAGTTGGAGGACGTCGTGCGTTTGGAAGACCGATATGGGCGCGCCGGAACCTCGGCCCCGTAATCGATATTCGGTCTAACACAAAGACGGGGGATCGCGGTCTATGCGGTCTCCTTTATTTCATCGACTCGATGGGCGCGCTTGCCCCAGCATTGGGCCATCTGATGACGGGGCTGTACGATCTTATGCTCGTCGTCGTTCAGATTCCTAAAAGCCTTCTGCCCTCGTCGGTTAACCGCTCGGGCGTCCAGGGAGGATTCCAGACCACATCGACCTGGGCGTCACGAACATCCGGCAATGTCTCAACCGCCATTTCCGCGGCGCGGGCTAGAGTATCATGCATAGGGCAACCGGGGGCGGTCAACGTCATTTTGATGGTCACATCGCCTTCGTCAATGAGTACGTTGTAGATGAGGCCCAGATCCACCACGTTTATCCCGATTTCCGGGTCTTCGATTTCTTTCAGAACATTAAGCACCTGTTCTTGCGTGGGCATCCAACTCACCTCCGTTGTCAAATGCGCATGACCTTTTGAGTATTATACTCTTTATGGAAATTCTAGAATAGAGTAATTGGCCGCTATTAAGTTAATCTTCTTCGGGCACACTACTGAAAGCCAGCGTATTGCATTTATCTTCCGTTATTCGGCTTTAGGCAACTTGCGGACAATGGAGGGTGAAGACAATGCCAAGGGTAAAAAGCCCCAGTTTAGCGCGACTTATATGGTGGAGCCTACGACTGAGCTGGTCTCGCAGCAAGGCAACCAGGCGGCGGTGCCGCCAGCAAATCTGGCAAGATCTGGCCGTGCGGTGGTTCACCTACGTTCCCGACGCCTCCCCTGGCAGCGAAGTTGCTATCGTTCGCGCCGTGTGGCTTGGGGCGGCTTTGGCTTCTCGTTCATTGTGGCGCTATCCGTTGCTGCCGAGGCGGCTTAAACTTCCTCTTACCTTTGTGGTGCGGCTTTCGGGCAAGACGAATGGCAAAGCCATCGTTGCCGCCTATTTAGCGGTTGTGTGGCTGAGGCAGGTCGCGACTTCCGCCGTGTTTTCCTCGGAAACTTGGGGCGGCACGGGAGGTTAGGTGTAATTCCGGTACAGGCGCCGCTGACGCCACCAAAACCATAGAGAGGCGCCGATAAATAGCGCACCGACAATAATCCGGCCGTCTGGATTAACTTTGGACTTGGCAACCTGGTAGTCGCCCTCCGCCAGCAGCTGATGATTTCGGGCATACACTTTTACAGAGACCCGGCCTTGTTGGATCGCTTTCCACGTGGTTAGGTACTGATATTTGTCGTGGTATTTTAATGGCTCGGCGACAGAGGTCGTCACTCCCGATTGACTGGTAAAGCGGAATACCACGCGGGTGGGGGTCGCGTGCGGATGAGGCAGTGTCACTAAAAATTCATTAAGTTGGGGAGCGCCTGGAGGATCTGGAATTGCTTTGACCATACCCGGTAGAGCGGCGGCCATGCCTGTTCCCGCGGCCAAGGCGATCACCAACCCGGTTGTGGCGCCTATCGCCGCCAGACGATGCAACAAACCAGCTGACACAGAGACTCCTCCATTCCCTGTTATTATACCGCAGCGGCCATGAGACTCGTCCAGCATGGCGGATTCAGATGCGGGAGAGGGCTTACAAGGCGCGGATTGTTGAAGTTGCTTAGGCAAGAAGTTACAATGTGTCCATGTTGTGCAAGGGAGGGCCTTGGTTGGTGAGGTATGTCCGAGCCACCGCGGAGGATCAGGCGCGGATAGAAGAGTTTTTGTCTCAGTTTGTGGATGATTATTTATCGGAACTTATCGGCACGTATTTGTCCTTGGAAAGCGGCGGCGTGTATCTAGCACTGGACGATGGCGGTCAGTTGATGGCGGTCGCGGTTGTGGATTTGGTTAAGTCCCATGAGGCCTACGTCAGCGGCATGCGCATCCGTCCAGACATGCAAGGAACGGATTTGGCCCGAGAATTCGCGGAATTTCAAGTGCAAGAGGCCAAGCGGCTGGGTGCCAGCGTTATCCGAGCCCTCGTGGGTCGCGGAAATGAGTTGTCGCAAAAGGTTTTGCAGGACAACTTAGGATTTCAAGTGGTGGACGAGTGGGTGGTGGGAAGCGTCGAAGGCTTTAATGCGCCCCAATTCGCGGATAGTGACGTGGGTCCGGCTTGGGCCGTTGATCGAGAACGCTTGGCGGCCTTTATCGATAAGTTTTCAGATGATTTATGGTCGGACAAAGATCACTGGCTGCCCCGGCGATTGACATTTGACGATGTCTGGGGTGGGGTGGAGCTGGGATCGGCCGCCGTAGCGCCGCAAGACGACGGGCAAATTTTAGACGCGTTGGCGTTATTTAGAATCTCCAATGGCGATATGCACTTAAATTACTTGCGTTCCGTAGGCCAGCACCTAAAATCGCTGCTTCAGTATTTATGGGTGGAATCCCGCGCTTGGGGGGTCAAGACGCTTCATTTTGGTTTGCCGCGTCAAGCAGCCGAGAACTTGATTGAGGCATCGGGGTTGCCTTTGTCGCGGGAATGGCGGGGACTCGTTTTGGAAAAGCGTGTAGGTGTTACGTCAACTTCGTTGGTCTAACATGGGCCATCATTTTCAGCTACTGAAGTCTTGGTGGCCGCGTGGCAAAGCGGGTCGCGAACTATGGCAGGGGTTGCTGTTTAGCCGGATTGGGCTCCTGCTAGCTGGATGGGTCGCATTGGCGGAGTTGCCCTGGCAGTTTTACTCGCCAAGTTACAATCCTAGCGGCAACCCACTGGTGGTTATGTGGATTCGGTGGGACGCGCTTTGGTATACGGGAATTGCCGCGCATGGCTATTGGACAGGGGCGTTAGCGTTTTTCCCACTCTATCCTTTGTTGATTGCCGCTGTGCATGCGGTTACGCGCGCCTCTTTTGACCTCTCTGCGGTGATTGTCTCTAATGTCTCTTTGGTGCTATTCGCGGTCGCGTTTTATCGCTTAGTGCGTGAATACTTCTCCGATAGGGTGGCGCGCCGCGCGGTTTGGATGGCGCTGTTGTTCCCCACCGCGTTTTTTCTTTCCGCCGGTTATACGGAAGCACTCTTTTTGTGGTTAAGCTGCGCCACTTTTCTTGCCGCGCGGCGTCAGCAGCTATGGGTGGCGGCAATTTTCGGGTTTTTTGCCGTTCTCACCCGCAATGAAGGGATGTTTGTGGCTATTCCCATCCTTTGGGCATATTATCAGCGTCATCGCTTTCGCATTACCCGGGATATTCTGCCGGTTTTGTTAATACCTTTGGCGTTGGCCGTGTTTATGGCGTATCAATGGCGAGATTTTGGCAACGCATTCGCCTTTCTGGCGGCGCAGGGCAATTGGGGCCGGCACATTACTTGGCCTTGGATTGGAATTTTTTTGGCGGCGAGGACAATCTGGTTGGGTGGTCCGTTGCAACCGGACACGGTCCTGAGTATGATAGATGCATTGGCTGCCGTGTCGTCTGGTCTGTTATGGGTTTTTGGCTTGCGAAAGCGCATGCCGCCGGATTGGCTGATTTACTGGGGGGCTTTGTGGATTATCGACATCGCGGCTCCTGATCCAACCGGTCAAAGCCCATTATTGAGCATGTCGCGGCTCGTGCTCGTTTTGTTTCCTAATTTCGTCGCGTTGAGCATGCTAGCAAAGAATTCAAGCTGGCGACGCGCTTTGCAGTGGATATTGCCGTTTTTACAGGCTGTCTTTTTTGCCATCTTCGCCACATGGCATTGGATCGCCTAGCTGGACGGGAGGCTTGTGGAACGTGAAGGCGCTTGTGATTTTGCCAACATATAATGAACTGGGAAATTTAGCTCCGATGGTGGACTCCATTATAGGACAGGGGCCCATGTTTGATTTGCTGATTATTGATGACGGGTCGCCGGACGGCACCGGGCTATTGGCGGATCATCTGAGGGAAGCGTATCCGGGCCGGGTCGAGGTGATTCATCGCCAGGGCAAGCTTGGTTTAGCCACCGCTTATTTAGCGGGATTCCGATATGGCTTGAAGCGTGGCTATGAGTATTTCTTTGAAATGGATGCCGACTTTTCTCATAATCCGGATTACCTACCTCAATTTATCGAGTTTACTGAGGAGCAGGCGGCTGACCTGGTTTTGGGTTCGCGCTACGTCGAAGGCGGGGGTACGGTGCGTTGGCCGTGGTATCGTCGGTTGATTTCCCGAGGCGGATCGTTATTCGCGTCAAAGATGCTAGGAGTCTCAATACGAGATCTTACGGGAGGATTCAAGTGCTTCCGGCGAGCGGTGCTGGAAACCATTGATTTGGATTCGGTAGAGGCAACCGGTTACGGGTTTCAAATTGAAATGACCTATCGAGCGGTCGAAGCGGGCTTTCGGGTAACCGAGATGCCCATCGTGTTTGAAGAACGTCGGGAGGGCGTCAGCAAAATGTCCCCCGCGATTTTTATTGAGGCCTTCTGGATGGTGGCTAAGATGCGGGCACAGCGGGTGGCAAAGCAGGCGCAGGCTCAGCCGGAGCGTTTGCGCCCGTAAATGATGCTGCGACGCCTTTTTTGGTATGGTTTGGTGGGCGCCAGCGGTGTCGTGGTGAATTTGGCTGTTCTCACCGCGATTCACTGGATGGCGCCGCAACTGAAGACGTTAGACTCGCTGGTGGCCGTAGAAGCCTCGATTGTGCCGAACTATTTGTTGAACGCGCGTTTTACGTTTCATAATCGCGTCTCTTGGAAAGCGTTTGGTCAATATAACCTGGTTATGGCCGGAGCGGAGATTATCCAAGTGGTTATCGCCCGCTATTTAATGAGCCGGGGCATGGATTACCGTCTCTCCCAGATAATCGCTATTCCGTTTGGCACCGCCTTTGGATTTTTGTTTTCGTCCTTCTGGGTATTTCGCAAGCAGGAGGCTTCGACGGATGCCAATGTCTCCCGATCGGGCACAAAACCTCGTCCCCATACTGAGGGTAATCGCTGACGCTGGAGCTGCGCTTTTGGCGAGTGGGGCGGAGGTAGCCCGGGTTGAGGATACCATGCGGCGGCTGGCGGCAGCTTATGAGCTTAAGTCGGTGGAGGCTATCGCGCTTCCCACCGCTCTTTTTCTTCATGCCGACGGCGTCCACACGGTTATTCGAAGAATTCGCCGCCGTTCCGTTAATTTGGCGGTGGTGGCTGCGATAAATCAATTGTCGCGGGATGTGAGCCGGGATCCGGTAGGGCTGGAGGAGTTAGAGGGGCGCTTGCGGGAGGCGCAAAATACCTCTCGCTATAACCGGCGGGCAAATCTGCTCTTCGCCGGGGTGGCGGCGGCGGCATTAAGTCGGCTTATGGGAGGCCATCTGCCCGACGTATTGCCGGCGTTTGTCGACGGTGCCTTAACGCAGGCCATGCTGCAGTGGTGTCGCGAACTGGGACTTGCCAGCGGGGTGGGAGATTTATTGGCGGCCATGGTCGCGGTCCTTCCCGCGGTCATTGCGGCCTCGTTGGGGATTACTCATCCTGGTTCGGTGCTGGTGGGCGGCATTATGGTGCTTACCCCGGGTCTTCTCATGACCACGGCGGTCAGAGATGGCATTCAAGGTGACGTATTGTCGGCGGCGGCGCGCATATTGGAGGCGCTTTTGTCGGCAGGCGCCATTGCCGCCGGTGCCACCCTGCCTCTCTATATATATCTCGCTTTGGGAGGGCGTTGGGTGTGATTTGGGATGCGCTTCTCTCTGGAGTCACAGCGGTTGCCTTCGGCCTGTTATATCAAGTGTCCGGACCCACCTTGATGATCGCGGGGGCGATAGGGGCGATATCCTGGGCTCTGGCAAGTTTGTTGAGTACTATTCCCGGAAGCGGGCTGCTGAGCGATTTTGTGGGCGCTATGGTGGTGGGGGCTTTGGCTGAGATCGCGGCGCGCTTAAAGCATGAGCCTGCCTTGGTATTTGTGGTGCCCTCCATCATTGTGTTTGTTCCTGGAGATTTGGTATACCGCAGCATGGTGTCCTTTCTGCAGGATCATTTTCTTTCCGGCATGCGACTCGGCTTTTCGGCGTTGATGGCGGCGGGAGCTCTGAGTATTGGTCTGGCCTTGGCGACGGCGATTTTGCGGCCCTTTCTTCGAGGACGCAGGCGCGAGAGCCTCTAGGGGGTGTCGGGAGGCAGGTCGGGAACGGTCGTAATTAATCCCGCTTGCTGTAAATCGGCCAAAGCTTCGCGGGGCCGTTGGGTGATAACGAAGACCTCTTGGGCGGCGCCGCTGGATCGGCCAATCAGTTTAAATCCGCTATGAGTGAGGTATTGAAAGGTAAATCCCATGGAGCCACCCGATTTTGGCCGAATAATCCCGGGTATCACGCCGTCTACGGCAGGCAAAGAAGAGAGTAGCTTAAGTCCGTCTTCCAGGTATGCCACAACATGATGCTGCCGTTTGACTTTGCCTTGGCGATATTTTTTAGCCATATTCGGGCCCCCGCTCTTCTCTTCTCTTATTGTACAGAAATCTTGCCCTGACGCTCGCGGACGAACCTGTATTTATTAGAACATCATGCCCCTCGCGGGCCGATAAGGGACGCTGGCTCGTAATGTTGTGAGTAGAGCAGGGGTTGGCTTGTCGCTTCCCGGCGTACTAGGCGGACGCGATAGTTGCGGCCCTTTGTAGGTTGGGTCGCTCTCCAAGCGTCGCCAAGGATTCCATTCTAGCAACATCCATAGCGAGCTCATCCCACGACATTGAGTCATCACGGTGGAGCGCCCAGGAGCTTTGGCTGCGTCCCGCTATGCTGCATGGGTGCCGGACTCAAAATTCTTAACGAGGTTGAGCGGGCATGCCGAACGGTTTTCCCCCGGCATACAGGGATAATGAGGATTGGGATTGTCACCACGCCCAATGGATTTGTGTCTTGATAGGGCTCCCATACTCGGACAGCCCAGAACTTTTGTGTAATTCCGTAAGACGCGTCTAGACAGAAGGCATAAAAGAGTGGACAACACCGTGGTCCCTTTGGGTTGCCATGCGTCACTTAGCTCCATTAAAAAAAGGGGAATTGTCGTGATCCGTCGAACGATATCGCCAATAGGAAATGGAACTATGATCCAATTGATGAGAGGTGCTACATGTCTAAGCGTCGATCTGTACGCGGTGGTTCCAACGACGAAACTTGCGATCCGCAAATGGCTGCCACATTCCCTTCTCTCCCGTTTGGCGCAAAGATTCACGGCT
>JAJYTS010000002.1 GCA_021792935.1 Bacillota bacterium
CTAAGTGATTGGTTCCGCTTCCTGGGGCCAAAGCGCGAACAACAGGCTATCGGCCCCGATTTTGGGGGCGGAAGCCTTCAACGTCAAGTTGCGCGTACAAGCTTTACTGGGAGGGAAGGCCTCCCCAACGTGAACTCTCGCAAAAGTTTTACGCCTCATACGCCCACACGGAGTCAACGGCGCCTAATCCGCCCCTCAATCGTTGTACGGTGTAAGAAGAATATGTCTGGCAGCTAAATGCATGGACAGACAAGTCCATGCCATTGCTGTCGTGACGTTGTTGGCCCGTATGCGGGCCTGCGATGACGTGCTAGGATGTGGGCAGAGGTTAATCTAGTCGAATTTGATGTGGAGGGTTTGAGTACGGATGGCGAAGCTTACCCCTTATTTTTTTTCGGATAATGCAAGAGAACAAGCGGCGTTTTATATGGGTGCGCTGGGAGGCGAAATACCGGGGAGGCCCCAGGCACGGAAGCGTCCATGAAGGACCAAATTATTCATATGGCTTTTAAAGCCGCAGGTGCCGACTTTTATATTGCGGACACCGCGAGCGAACCATCACGGCAAGGCGGCGTTGAGCTTGCTCTGGAGTTCGCGACCGATGGCGAAGCCCAAGAAGCGTTTCAAAAGCTATCTACTGATGGCACCGTACTTATGGCACTTGAAAAGCAATTCTGGGGTACATTGTTCGGCCGTCTGCAGGATAAGTTCGGTATCCGATGGCAGATAACGACCATATCACAATCGTAATCGTAGCACCAAGTCCGAATATCTTACGTGTGGAATATGGTCAAAGGATAATCGGTACCGCCGGATTGCTGGTCGCGCAAGAACATCAATAGGGGCAATCGGGATGTTTCGGGGGCGTTCTTATATTAAGCAGTGGTTACGGGTGAGCGCGATTTACCGATTGCTCACTGAATCTAAGGTTGGATTATCCAAAAGCCTGTCGGTCTATCCATCAGCAATCACGCGACGGTTCCTCTTCCTTTATTGTCTTCGATAGAACGATTGCTCCGCTGATCGACGCGCTCTGTACTTAATAAAAGGCCCGGGAGAAAGGTCATACGGGATGCTTTTTCACATCAAGAGGGAGGTGTGCAGGTTTTGTTGCAATCGACGGTATCCCAGCATTTGAATGCCCTTCGCGCATTGTGTCATTACGAACATATTGATAAGTGTATTGTTTTTGGTTCGGCGGCCCGTGCGGACTTTGGATCTGGGAGTGATGTCGACGTGGTGGTGGCGTTTGCACCAGACGAGCGGGTGACATTATTTCGGCTCAGGCGAATTACTCAGAACATGGAGCGCGTGATTGGCCGTCCGGTTGACCTGCACACATGGGCGGAAATTCATCCTAAAATCCAAGCCAAAATTCGGCGGGAAGGAGTTCCCATCGTTGAGCGGCGCACCGGATGATGATTTGGCTATTGAGGCGATGTTGGACGCGGCGACGGCCGTGCTGTCGTTCACGGCTGATGAGACCTTCGAGACCTTTTTAAGTAACCGTATGTTGCGTGATGCCGTGGCGAAAAACTTAGAAGTGTTAGGTGAATCGGCTTCACGCGTTAGTCCTTCCCTCAAAGCCAAACACCTGCACATCAAGTGGGCGGAAATCGTCGGGATGCGTCACCGTTTAGTCCACCATTATGGAGGAACTGATTGGGGCGTCGTCTGGAGATGATTCAGCAAGATTTGGTCCCGCTCTTGCACCAACTTACCGAACTAGAACAGCTATTACGTTCAGAGCATCCTACCACCGACTCGGAGCAGTGAGCTTCTATCAATACGATCAATTTTTTGCTAAATATCGTGCTGGAGTGGTAAGGGACCCTTTCCATTTACGCCTTCGAATTTTATAGACGCATAAGCACTTTCCAGCACAGCCCTTTTTGGTGGAGACTTGTTGCGCGCCTGGTCACTGCAGGCTGTTCATTGGATAGACGTATTTTTCCTGAACGCGTTTTGAAGTGTTACTCGTGGTGCTCGGAACTCTGTGCGACTGGCGAATTTGGGTGCGGGTGAATTTTAGCTATGCCAATGGCGGCGACGCATTCTGGAATGGAGCGTAATGTGAGCAACGGTGGACCGTTGCGCGCTAGTCTATCGTTGTCAACTAGAAAACACAAACGGAAGGTGCTACGATGCTTTTGGCATCGTAGGGGATGAAGATTATGGGGCATATGCGGTTATTGACGGTTGGCCGGCCTCGCGATGGGCATATGGCGGCGTTGGTTGATGAGTATTTGCGGCGAATAAACGCGAGCTGGCCCATTCGCTGGGAAACCGTGGCTGAGGTGCCATTTCGCCAGGGCGACGAGCATCATGCCCTAAGGAAAGAGGAAGAACGCCTCTTAAGCCGAATTGCGCCACAAGATTTCGTTGTACTATTGGACGTCTCGGGACAACTAATTGACTCGTCTGCCTTGGCGGAGCGGCTGGCGCAATGGCGAATGGCCGGGCCATCGGTGGTGCTGGTGATTGGCGGGTCGCTGGGAACGGGAGAGCAAGTCCAGGCGCGGGCGCAATGGCGCTGGTCGTTGTCGCCTCTCACCCTTCCGCATGGCTTGGCGCAAGTGGTAGTGGCGGAGCAGTTGTACCGGGCTTGGACTATCTTACAAGGGCATCCCTATCATAAATAACAGGCAGCGAGGTGAGAAGTTTGGCAGGGCTATTTGAGCCTTTTCAGTTAAAAGGGTTAACGCTAAAAAATCGCGTGATGATGTCGCCTATGTGCCAGTATTCGGTTTGGGCCAAGGATGGCGCGCCGAACGACTGGCATTTCGTGCATTATGTTTCCCGTGCCGTGGGGGGCGCCGGTTTAATCATGACGGAGATGACCGACGTCGTGCCTGATGGGCGGATTACGGTCCATGATCTAGGGATTTGGGATGATGCCCACATCCCTGCGTTTGGCCGTGTTATAGATCAGGTGCATGGCTATGGAGCCAAAATTGGCATTCAAATCGCGCACGCCGGCCGCAAGGCGGAGTCGCCGGAATTACGGCCGGAAGCCCCATCGGCCATTGCTTTTTCAGAGAAATATCGGGTGCCTCATGCTCTGACTGGGGATGAAGTGAAAGGGGTGGTGGAGGCCTTTCGCCAGGGTGCCCGCCGCGCCGTGGAAGCGGGCGTGGACACCGTGGAGCTTCATGGGGCCCACGGATATTTGATTCACCAGTTTATGTCCCCCATCTCAAACCAGCGCGAGGATGAATACGGCGAGCCTACCCGCTTTGGGGTGGAGGTTATCCAAGCGGTGAAGTCGGTGCTGCCCTCGCAAATGCCTTTGATGATGCGGCTGTCGGCTACTGAGTTCACGGATCAGGGCTACACTTTTGATCAATTGCTGGAAATGGCCAAAGTCTTTCATCAGCATGGTGTGGATATGTTTGATATTTCCTCGGGTGGCAATGCCATGGCAAAAATTCATAGCTATCCCGGATTTCAAACGCCCTATGCGGCGGCTCTTAAACGTGCCGTAAACGTGCCGGTGTTAGCCGTGGGCCGTCTAGAGAGCTATGATTTGGCCGCGTCTTTGCTGGAGCATGATGACGTGGATATGGTGGCGATTGGACGGGGCATGCTGAAAGACCCCTATTGGGTCAATTCGGCCGCTCTGCATTTTGAGGGCACGGTTCAGGTGCCGTTTGAGTATCACCGCGCCTTTCCCCAGCGCTTTGTAAAGGGCGAGAAGTCATGACCATCGAGCAAATGCAGGCGGAAGTGGATGACTGGATCGGTCGATTCGCGGAAGGGTACTTTTCGCCGGAAATATTGATTTTGCGTCTTGTCGAGGAATTAGGCGAACTGGCCCGGGAAGTTAATCATGTCTATGGACCCAAGCCGAAAAAGGCGGATGAGCCGGACGGTTCGATGGCCATGGAGTTGGGAGACATGCTATTTGTGCTGGCTTGTTTCGCCAACAGTCTTGGGCTGGATCTCGAGGAAATTTTTCATCGGGTCATGGAGAAATATTACCAGCGTGACGCGAATCGCTGGCCTTTGAAAAACCCGTCGGCGACCAGTGACTAAATGATATCGGCTATCGAACCGTTTTGACCCGGGTTACCAGTGCCGATCCCGCTACAAAATAAACGGTGGTGATGAGGAAGAGGGCGCGATAGGCGGTGGGATTACTCCAGTGAAGCTCCGCCATGGTGAGAAAGAGGCCGGCGATAACCGTGGCGATAGTCTGGGCGATAGTTTGCGAGATGGACCAAAGGCCCATGTCTTTGGCGGCCTGGGCAGAGTAGGGCAGTACGTCCACGGCCAGTGCCCAATCGGTGGAGAGATAGGCGCCATAGCCAAAACCAAAAAGAACGGCCAATAGGGTCACCATTGCCAGACTATGGGTAAAAACAAATCCCAATGCCGCGACCCCCATGATGAGACCGCCGGCAATCACCATCACTTTTCTTCTTTTAAGTCGGTCGGACAGCCATCCCGCCGACAACACCGAGATGAGCGAGGCCAGGGTGACGGCAATGAGGGCGCGGTCCAGCATGGGATGAGGATTGGCGAGATGCTGCACAAAGTGCAGATAGTAGTAGAGGTAATATTCCAAGGTGGAAAATCCCAGCATGATAACCAGCCGTGTGGTAAACACCCACCACCAGTCACGGTGCTGTTTGGGTGAAATCCAAAAGGCGCGCAGAAATTGGCGGCCGCTCCAGCGAGTGGGCTTAGACAGTTCTGGCGCTTCCGGCACGCCAATTAGAGTGACGGCAAGGCCTAATAATTGGAGTGCGGCCAGCACTTCAAAAGTCGCTCTAATGGATAGGAAAGTGGGAATCAGGACGCCTCCCATGACGGCGATTTGACTCATAAGACCCATGTATCCGGATGCCGCGCCCCGCTGGTTTGGAGGCACCACATCCGGGATGAGGGCTTGGTAGGGTGCTGTCGCTAAATTGGAGAAAATTTGCAGACCCAGATATAGAAGAAGGAATGGTGTGAGTTGTTGCGTGAGGCTCATCCCCACCAACAGGGCTGCTGTCCCCAGCACTCCGGCCAGCATGAAGGGGCGCCGCCGTCCCCAGGGATGGCGGCTTCGGTCTGATAGGGCGCCAAATAGCGGTTTAGCAGCCGACGCGACCAGCGCTCCCGCCGCCGTGAGCCAGGACATGGCGCTCCCCGCGTGGTTGGCTCCGACCATAGCCAGCATTAGCTGGGGAACAACAACAATGAGTAGAGCGGTCCACTGCGCGGTGGACGTTAACCAGAAGAAGCTGAGGGCGAGGTTTTCGTCGACGGTGAGCCGGTGAGGATTCGCGGTTCGAGTTCTGACGGCCAAGGCCTCCCTCCAGAGATGGAATTTAGAGGAAATTCGCTACAATACGGGGAATTCCTGCCTTTGTGAATATAGTCCGCACGCAACTTGCGAGGAATTAATGAAAGCGTTAGGCTCTAGGTAGATTACTGGGGGGAAGAGGCGCTGTTACAGGGATCTTAAGCTTAGGGCTGGGCGGGACGCTCTTTCCTTGTTATGATTGCCAAGTGCACTGGGTCAACGGCGTCGATTAGCCGGACTTTCTGGCGGATGGCATCGTGAGACGCCGGGTCTTCTCATGGCATCGAGGTGGCGGGACAATGATTCTTAGACGGCATCGAGGCGCCTGTGATTTGATGCGCGATCACCAGTGTTAAGGGAGGATAAGGATGGCGGAAACCAGTTTTGACGTCGTTGTTTTAGGGGGAGGAACGGGAGGCTATGTCGCGGCGATTCGGTCGGCGCAGTTGGGACTCAAGACCGCGTTAGTCGATGCCGGAAAAGTTGGCGGAACCTGTTTGCACCGTGGATGCATCCCCACCAAAGCTCTTTTGCATACCGCCGAGTTATACCATACATTTCAACACCGGGAAGAATTTGGCTTAACCGCGACGAAAGTTGGCCTTGATTACGCCAAGACCATGGCTAAGAAAGAAAAAGTGGTCACGCAGCTGTGGAAAGGCGTGGAGTTTCTTCTTAAGAAGAACAAAGTCACCCTGGTTGCGGGATGGGGCCGATTGGTGGACGCAGGCCATGTTGAGGTGGAAAGTGCTGAAGGTAAAACTGTTCTAACGGCACGGGATATCGTGATTGCTACCGGTTCGGTGCCGCGAGAGCTGCCGGACTTGCCATTCGACGGAAAGCAGATATTGAGCTCCGATCACGTTTTGGCTAAGACCGACATTCCCAAATCCATTGTGATTTTAGGCGGTGGTGCCATCGGAGTCGAGTTCGCGTCTATGTACAATGACTTCGGCGCCGAAGTCACGTTAATTGAGATGCTTCCCCATATTCTGCCTCAGGATGATGAGGAAATTGCCGGTGAACTGGCCAAACTGCTAACCCGCCGAGGCATTAAGGTTTTGGCTGGCACCAAGTTTAATCTGAAGAGTGTGGCAAAGACGGCTAGTGGCATATCCGCGACCGTCACCGGGCCCGATGGCAAGGACGCCAGTGTCGCGGGCGATGCCCTCTTAATCGCGGTGGGACGTCAGGCGATTACGGCGGACATTGGGCTGGACAAGGCTGGCGTAAAAGTGGACCGCGGCTTTGTGACAGTGGATGACCATTATCGCACCAATGTGCCGCATATTTATGCCATCGGCGATGTGATTGGTGGATATTTGTTGGCACATGTGGCCGCCCACGAAGGAATGATCGCCGTGGAAACTATCGCGGGTCAAAATCCAGAATTGCTGGATTCCACTCGGGTTCCCCGCGTCACCTATTCGCGTCCCGAAGTGGCCTCCGTGGGTCTAACAGCCAAAGAAGCAGAAGAGCGCGGATATGCCGTCAAGGTTGGGACATTTCCTTTTAAGGCCAATGGCAAAGCGCTGATTCTGGGTGAAGCCGATGGACTGGTGAAGCTGGTCGCCGACAAGAAGACCGATTCGTTGCTGGGAGCCCACATTGTGGGACCGCATGCCTCCGACTTTATTAATGAAATGGCCTTGGCGCGATTTTTAGAAGCCACCGCTTGGGAAGTGGCGGAGAGCGTGCATGCGCACCCCACTATTTCCGAGGTGCTGCATGAAGCGGCCTTGGCTGTTGACGGCCACGCGATTCACATCTAAACCGTGTAAGGAGGGCGGTAAATGCCCCGCGAGAAGGGTTTAACCTTGGACTTGGATGCGGACCGGCTTCATTCCATGTATTATTACATGGTATTGAGCCGCGAACTCGATCGCCGCATCTGGATTCTTAACCGGCAGGGTAAGTCCGCGTTTGTCATTTCGGGGCAAGGGCAAGAAGGTCTTCAAGTTGGGGCCGCCATGGCGCTTAACCCGAAAACCGATTGGCTGGCCCCCTACTATCGTGATATGGCGTTAGTCATGGCTTTTGGCATGACGCCTCGTGAAGTGATGCTGGGTCAATTGGGACGCGCCGCCGATCCGGGTTCAGGCGGCCGTCAGATGCCATCACATTATGGGCATAGTGGAAAGCATATTTTGACGGGATCGTCGCCGGTCGCCACGCAGGTGACGCATGGAGTCGGAATTGCTTGGGCCATGCGGATTAAGGGCGAGAACGGGGTCGTTCTCACCTCGCTGGGAGAGGGCTCCACCAACCAAGGGGAGTTTCACGAGGCGCTCAACTTTGCCGCCGTGCATCACGTGCCTGTTATTATTCTCGTGGAGAATAACGGGTATTCCATTTCGGTGCCGCAAAGCCGGGAAATGGCTGTGAGGGACGTGGCTTCACGCGCGCAAGGGTATGGCATTCCGGGAGTAGTGGTGCAAGGGTCGGACCCGCTGGCGGTCTATCAAGTGGTAGCGCAAGCCCGGGAGCGGGCTTTAAAGGGATTGGGACCCACGCTCATTGAAGCCAAGACGCATCGTTTTACCGCGCATTCTAGTGACGACGATGACCGGTCATACCGCAGTCGGGAAGAGTTGCAAGAAGAATTGCGTGACGACGCCGTCGTCCGTTTTCGAGAATGGTTGGAACAAGAAAGGCTATGGGATCAGGAGAAGGAGGATGCGCTGTTAAAGCGTGTCAGACATGAAGTTGACGATGCTACCGACTATGCGGACGCAGCGGCGCTGCCCCAGGCGGAAAGCATCTACGACCATGTTTACGGCTCCTCCCTGGCATAATGAATTGGGGATGTGAGGAAGGAGAGGGTCACAGTGTCTGATAAAGGATTAACGCCGGAGCTCATGTTGGACATGTATTACCACATGGCTTTGGCTCGGGCGGTCGACGACCGGATGTGGATTTTAAACCGTCAAGGTCGCGCTCCGGTCGTGTACACGTCTAACGGGCATGAAGCGGCGCAAGTGGGTTCGGCGTTTGCCTTGAATCGCGGGGAAGACTGGATTTGTCCTTATTACCGGGATTTGGCGCTCGTATTGGCTTACGGGATGACGCCACGCGAAATTATGCTGCACCTTTTAGGTCGTGCTGAGGATCCGAACTCGGGTGGTCGACAAATGCCTGCCCACTGGGGGCACATGAAGCTTCATATTTTAACCGGAGGCTCCGTGGTTGCTACTCAGGACATTCATGCGACCGGGTTGGCTCTTGCCTCTAAAGTGCTTAAAGATGGCCGCGTTTCGGTCGCGTACTTTGGAGAAGGTTCCACGAGTCAGGGTGAGTTTCACGAGGCCTTGAACTTTGCCGCGGTACATAAGCTGCCCGTTATTTTCTTTAACGAGAATAATGGCTACGCTATTTCCGTGCCGGCCCGGAAACAAATGGCTATCCAGGATGTCGCCTCGCGTGCCGTGGGCTATGGCATGCCGGGCGTTATTGTTGACGGCAACGACCCCATCAAGGTTTATGAAGTGGTTAAGGAAGCGGCCGACCGGGCCCGTCGTGGAGACGGCCCTACCTTGATTGAGGCCAAGACCTATCGTTTTGTTCCACACTCCAGCGATGATGACGACCGCGCCTATCGGTCCCGGGAAGAGGTAGCGGAAGCGAAGAAGCGCGATCCTCTCACCGTGTTCGCGGCCTATCTCAAAGAGGCTGGAATCTTGACCGAGGACAAGTTGGCGGAGATGCAGCAGAAAATTAAGGACGCGGTTAATGACGCCACGGACTATGCGGAAAAGGCGGCATTGCCCGACCCGTCGACGCTCGCCGACCATGTGTACGGGTCTTAATAGGTCGAAAATGCCCTAACAAGAGATGGTGGGCGTATTAAAACCAATCCGGATAAGGAGGGCAAAGTCCGGCCCGAGGAAAGAGCAGCCGGACAAACCACTATGGCGGTATTAAGCTATTTAGAGGCCATTCGAGAGACCTTGCGCCAGGAATTGCGGCGTGACTCGCGCATCATCATTTATGGAGAAGACGTTGGGGTCCGCGGCGGGGTATTTCGGGTCACCGAAGGGCTACAAAAGGAATTTGGTGAAGAGCGGGTTATTGATTCGCCGTTGGCGGAGGCGGCCATTATCGGAACAGCTATCGGGGCCGCCGTTAACGGGTTGCGGCCCGTTCCGGAAATTCAGTTTGCCGACTTTATTTTCCCGGCGATAAATCAAATTATTCAAGAGGCCGCCCGTATTCGCTACCGCTCCAACGGGACGTTCAGCGTGCCGTTGGTGATTCGCGCTCCGTTTGGCGGTGGCGTGCATGGCGCTTTGTATCATTCGCAGAGTGTTGAGGCGTTCTTTGCCCATGTCCCGGGGTTGAAGGTTGTGGTTCCGGGAACGCCGTACGATGCCAAGGGGCTTTTGGCGGCGGCCATTCAAGATGAAGACCCCGTCTTGTATTTCGAACACAAGGCGGCATATCGCTCGCTAAAGGGCGAGGTTCCCGACGAGCGTTATATCATTCCCATTGGCCAAGCCGATCTCAAGCGTCAAGGCCAAGATGTCTCCATCATTACGTATGGCTTAATGGTGAGTTACGCACTAAAGGCCGCCGAGGAATTGGAGAAGGAAGGAATTTCCGTGGAGGTTCTTGACCTTCGCACGGTGCGTCCTCTAGACGTAGACGCCATCTTGGAAACGGCCAAGAAGACTGGAAAGGTTCTGGTGCTGCATGAAGATAATCTTACCGGAGGTCTTGGTGGAGAAATCAGCGCCTTGATATCGGAACATGCGCTCTTTTACCTTGACGCTCCGATTATGCGTCTGGCGGGTCCGGATGTTCCAGCGATGCCGTATAGCCCTCCTCTCGAGCACGCCTTTATGGTGACACCGGAAAAGATCCGGGATAAAGCGCGGGAATTAGCCAAGTATTAGCCAAGCGAGAGGAGGAGAGAGCATGGCAATAGAAGTCGTGACAATGCCGCAATTGGGCGAGTCGGTTACGGAAGGCACCATTGGCGAGTGGCTGAAAAAAGTAGGCGACCCCGTGGAAAAATACGAGTCGCTATTGGAAGTCGCGACCGATAAGGTGAATGCCGAGGTGCCGTCGCCCATTGGTGGCAAAATAGCCAAGATATTGGTGGATCCGGGAGTAACCGTTCCCATTGGCACGCCTATTTGTGAAATTGAGGTCGAAGGCTCTGGCGCGGGTCAGGAGGCTGCGGCTGGCGTAACCCCGGCAGCCGAGACGCTGGCGAATGCTCCCGCACCAACAACGCCCCCTGTTACGGCTGGTGCCGCTTCATCAGCAGTTGAAGGTCGAGGGCGATTTTCGCCAGCGGTCCGCCGTTTGGCGCAAGAGTATGGGATCGATCCGGGCCAGATCGCGGGGACCGGAGCGGGCGGGCGCGTTACCCGAAATGACGTTTTGCGGGTGGCGCAGGAGAAGCCTGCCTCTAAGCCGGCCGCAGCAGTAGGCACGGCACCAGCCCCAGCTCCAGCGGCTGCGTCGGCACCCCAACCAGCCGTTTTGTTGGAATCCGCGCCGGCTGTCATAGACGAAGGCGACATAGTTCAGCCCTTGTCTTCCGTTCGCAAAGTGATTGCCGAGCGGATGGTTCGCTCTAAGCAAACCGTCCCCCATGCCTGGCTCATGGCGGAAGTGGATGTGACTGGCTTGGTGGAACTACGGGAGCGCATTAAAGACGAGTTTAAGGGTCGCGAAGGAATTTCCCTAACCTACCTGCCCTTCATGCTTCGGGCGGTGGTAGAAGGCTTGCGGGCCGTGCCGGAAATGAATGCGCAGTGGAACAATGACAGCATCGTGTTGAAGAAGTCTATCAACATTGGCATGGCTGCCGCGACAGACCGCGGACTCATTGTGCCGGTGGTGAGGAATGCTGACCAAAAGAATGTGGTAGGACTGGCGCAGGCCACTCAAGATTTGGTGCGGCGGTCACGGGCCGGGCGTCTAACGTTGGACGATTTGTCGGGCGGCACCTTTACGGTCGACAACACCGGGGCGGTGGGCACCGTATTGACCTACCCTGTCATCAACGCGCCTGAAGCGGGAATTGTCACCATGGAATCCATCGTTAAGCGTCCCGTGGTGGTGGGTGGAATGATTGCGGTTCGCTCCATGGTCAATGTCTGTCTGTCATTTGATCATCGGGTTGTCGACGGAGCGGAAGCCGGGAAGTTCATTCAAGTGGTCAAGAAGCATTTGGAAGCGATCGGACCGGACACTTCCATTTATTAAGAAGTCCGAAACCAAGGCGCTGGAATTCACTGGATTCCGGTCCCTTGGTTTGTGATGGGCTTCACGCACTCTGTTCACCTGGGAGGTGCAGCATGGCAGAGGCTAACTTAGTGCAACTGGGCCGCATGTCCTACCAGGAAGCCTGGAATTTGCAGCGCCGGGTGGGGGAGGGCGTCGGTTCGGGAGCTTTACTGGATACCGTTTTGTTGGTCGAGCATCCGCCCGTGTATACGGTGGGCCGCTCCGCCCACGGGTCACTAGAAAATTTGCTGTGGGATGAAAAGCGGCGGCAAGCTGAAGGCATTGACCTTTTTATGGTCGACCGTGGTGGCGATATCACCTATCACGGCCCCGGCCAGTTGGTGGGATATCCTATTTTGAACCTGTCGCATCACGGCAAGGACTTGCACCGTTATCTGCGCTTTTTGGAAGAATCCCTTATACGGGCGTTGCAGCATTTTGGTATTTGGGCAGGGCGCATGCCTCCTCATACCGGTGTCTGGGTTGGCGACGAAAAAGTGGCAGCAATCGGGGTGAAGGCGAGCCATTGGATTACGCAGCACGGCTTTGCCTTAAACGTCTCCCCTCAACTCGAGCATTTTTTGGGAATTGTTCCCTGCGGCATCGAGGATAAGGGGGTCACCTCGATGGAGCGTTTACTGGGCCGACAGGTAAGTTTGCAGGAAGTGACTCCGATGGTTGTCGAGCAATTAGCCCGCGTTTTTGAATTTCAGTTTCGGCATGTGACCCCGGCTGATTTGAATATCGAATAGTAATCCAGTAGGGCGCAGCAAGAGTGAGGCGGAGGTGATGACGTGGCTGGTGAGTTGCCTCAGCACTCGGAAGCAAAAGTTCATACTCCTCGGGCGCGTTCCATTCGGGAAGTCGTCTTTGGGGTTAATGACGGGCTGGTATCCATTACCGGCATCATTGTGGGCGTTACCGCATCCCGGCTGTCTTCTCATCAGATCATCATCGCGGGTCTAGCCGCCGTTATTGCCGCCGCGGTTTCTATGGCGCTTGGCCAGTACTTGTCGACCGTGGCGCAAAACGAATATTTTATGGCGGAGCGGCGCCGTGAATACCAAGAAGTGGAAGATATTCCCGACGAGGAGCGGCGCGAGGTGGAGACCATCTTTCGTGATCAAGGCTTCACCCACGCGGAAGTAAACATCTTGACTAATCGGGTCACGGCCGATCGCGACCGTTGGGTGGACTTTATGATGAAGGAAGAACTGGGAATTTTAATGGATTCGTTAGATAGCCCGTGGTCCAGTTCTTTGGTGATGGGAGTGGCAGTGGTTGCGGGTGCCGTGCCGCCGATCCTGCCCTACCTGCTCATTCACAACACGCAGGTGGCGGAGAAGTGGGCGATTGTGTTGGCGGTGATTGTGGCGTTCGGGTTAGGGGCTTTGAAGGCTAAGGTGGCAAAATCAACATGGTGGAAGAGCGGAATGCAATTTCTGTTGGTCACGGCGGCCGCCGTGGTGGTAGGGGTAGCGGGCGGTACTCTGTTGGGACGGATTTTTGGTTAGGTGACGCCTCTTTGCTCTATGAGGCCTTATTGATTGATCTGGCCGAGGAAGAGGATGAGGCCGGGGCCGAACGGTTTGACCCCGAGCACGCGGCGATTCGTCGGCGGGCTTAAGTGCTGGGTCGGCGATCGTCAAATCTTTTTCGAAGATCTTCTATCTCCTTCTCACCCTCCCTATACCAAGTTTGACCGGCTGGGGTTTTGCGCGGCTTGTTCATCCGTAGACCGCGACGAAGATCCGTGTGGCGTCAGCAGGGCATAGCCAGCCAGGATTAACAATAGGATGGCGCCGCTATTGGCATCGGTTCCCATTCCTCCCAGCACACCGAAGTCTTGGCCAAGCCACCACGTTAAGAATGTGATTAAGGTGGTCACGCCCCAGGTCAAAGGCGATTTGGGAAATATCACCCAAAGCAGCGCCAAGATGCCAAAGATGGCAACCAAGGTGCCATTCCACGCGATCGGATGGGCATGGATTAAGTGAGCCCAGATATATAACGGAGCGGACAATACCTCTGGTTGTGGTGCCTGCGCCATGCTGAGCACCCCATGATAGAGGCTGGCGCCCCACCATCCTGATGCTGGCAGGACTTGAAGTACCGTGCTAAGTCCCCATAGCCCGGCAAATCCCCAGCGAAGCCCCCGGCTAGCCCGGCTATTCCAGTTTTCCGCTGGCAATAAAAGCAGAATGGCGACCAAAATATAGAAAAGCACCGAACCGGGACTGCCGGCGATGACCCAACTACCTTCCACGAAAAGACTTCCCATCGCTTCCCCGACTATCCAGACAATCAATCCCCACCCGAGCGACATCCAAAGGGCCCGGCGTCGCCATACGCTTAACCCCCCCAACAAAATCATGAGGCCGATGGTAATTTGGACCCACACGGCGACTTCATTCCAAGCCACGGGATTCCAGGCCCAGAGGCGAATCCCCAGTTTGATGGCAAATGCCAGCGGGGCGGGCTGGCTTTGGATTGAGGGAGCTAAAATCCCGTTGATGAAATGGGTGTTCATGAGTGGTTGGGCTTGCAAAAGTCCGTCTAATATCCATAGTCCAGCTAGACCACGCGCCAACCATCGATAGGCTTGGGGATACGGATAGTCCGTCGCGTTATGGCACTGTCTTTGTCGGCGGACCCAAACTGCGACCGTGATTATGCCGACCATGGCGAGGACCGCGAAAACCTGATAAAAACGCACTATCGCTATGGCTGACGGCAGGGCCCTCCCCATGGGCCTTCACTCCTTGTTAGATTCCTAGAATAGTCAAAAGTTATTAAAAGGATAGCATAATCTGGGAATTGGCGTTGGAAGCGGATAGGGCACGAGTCTTGTGCGACATTTAGGGACCGCTGGCGTGGATGATGGATTGCAAAGTGTTGGAATAACCTCCGTAGGAACCCGAGTTGGAGAAGCGAGAGCCGTTTCCGCATCCGGGGCTTACCCCGGTAGGCTCGTGGCCGCTAATAAACACTTCCTGAGAGGTGCTGCCGCAACACCCATTGGCGAGCAATCCGGTGGTGTTGCAGATGGTGCGGGTAACAATGCCGCTTGGCTTGGAAAAGTAAGTGGGCGGAACATTGCTCAGAGCATCGGCCATGAAGTGCGCCCATACGGGTCCGGCACCGTGATCGCCGGTCAAGCCAATCGGGGAGTTGTTGTCATTGCCCACCCACACTGCAGCCGTTAATTGCGGGGTAAAACCCACCAACCAGCTATCACGTTGCAGAGAAGAGGTTCCGGTTTTCGCTGCTGCGGGACGGCCTTGCAAGATGGCGTTTAGATTATGCGCGGTACCGTTCTGGTTAAGGAGCGGCGCGTGAAAAAGATTTTGCGTCACGAAGGCGGTTTGCGGGGTTAGCACTGAGGTTCGGCTGGGGGGAGAGGCTTGGTAAACGACATGGCCCTGAGAATCGCGCACTTGCAGCACCGCCCTTGGTTGCACGCGATAACCGCCGTTCGCGAGTGGCGCCACCCCGGCGGCCATTTCCAGGGGTGTTACCGAGGATGAGCCTAGCGCGGTGGTTAAATTATTGGCCAATGGGCTGGTAATTCCCATGGCGTGGGCGGTGGAAATCATTTGCGACGGCGAGACCGTGTTCATCCATTTTAGGGCGACAATATTGTCAGATAGAGCAATCGCCCGGCGAATCGTTAATGGTCCGTTATACACGTCGCCGAAGTTATGGGGCACATACCACTGGCCGTTTCCCGCAGGAAACCGAACCGGCGCGGAATTCTTTACGGCTGAGGTTGAGTAGCCATCTTGGATGACCCTGCTGTAGAGGAAATATTTCATGGCGGACCCCGGTTGCCGGGCGGACTGGGTGGCCCGATCAAACGAGGAATTGCTATAGCTGTCGCTGCCGACCAAGGCTTCAACATATCCATTTTGGGGGTTAATGGCCGCCAAGGCGGTTTGTGGCTCAAAAACCCCTTTCACTTTGCCATTTATGGGGGCGTAGGCGGCAATGTCGCGTTGCGCCGCCTGTTGCGCCGTCCAACTCATGGTGGTGGTGACGCGGTATCCTCCGGTATATAAGCGGCTGCCAACACCAGGATCGATTTGCTGTAGCCGTTGCGCCACAAATTGCGTAAAAAACGGGGCGCGATTGCCCAACGGAGTGGTGGGATTGAGGCCCAAAGGCGCGTTCATGGCAGCCTGAGCCGTAGGCTGACTAATATAATTCAATTTAGCCATGCGGGAGAGAACCAAATTGCGCCGCGCCAGCGAGGCGCTGGGATTAATAAGGGGATCATAATAGCTGGGGGCGTTGACGAGTCCCGCCAGCAGTGCGGCTTGGGGGAGTGACAGAGTGGACGCGCCATGCCCAAAATAGCGCTCAGAGGCGGCTTGCACGCCGTAGGTTCCTTCGCCAAAATAGACGTCATTCAGATACATGGTGATGAGGTCTTTTTTAGAATAGATGGTGGACAGCTTTAGGGCGAAAAAAAGTTCTTTGAATTTTCGAGTGAGGGTGCGGCGATTGGATAAATAGAGATTTTTCGCCAGTTGCTGGGTGAGGGTGCTGCCCCCTTGAAGAATTTTGCGATGGGCCACATCGGTGGCGGCGGCCCGTAAAATCCCCACGGGATCGAATGCTGGCTCGATCCAAAAAGTATCGTCCTCAATGGCCACGAGGGCATTTTGCATCACTGGGGGAATTTGCCCATAGATCACCGGCATGCGGTTGATACTGGAATAGACCACGCTGACCAATTTGCCGTGTTGATCATAGATGGTGGTGTCGGCCGGAAGATTGGGAGGGGGGACAAATGCCCAGACAGTGGGAATGAGGACTATGCCAGCCGCGATAACGAGGGCGGGCAGGCTAATGACCGCTCCAGTCCCCCGGATCTTGTCCCAAACGGACGCCAGGTACGGATGAAGTCTATCGTTAGATGCTTTGCGGTGGCGTCCGGGCGCCATGCTCCCGCCCCCTTTGCCAATAGTATGGCAACGGCGGGGAGCGTTACTCGTAAAGGAATGGAACACGCGGAGGTTTTTACGGAGCGGATCGGCCCGTCGGGTTTTGTCTCATGGCTTTTTAGAAATTCTTCCGAAAGCAACTTAGCGTATAGCCGTCCCGCGCGCCACAATTTTCGCCCCCGGGCATACGCCGAAGGTCTTATGGTCGTCTCCAAGCCCCTCCGCTAGGATGGATCCATGCCAGTGTCACTGCACATCGCGATTCCGGCCGAAAATGGGGTGGCCCGCACGAGCACATATCGTACACTTACTCGCAACAAATTTTTCGGTATCTACTGGACCGGTTCTACCCTGGTTTTGCTCGCCTTAGAATTTGTCTCGATTGCGCTGGCATGGTTCGTGCTGAAGACAACCGGGTCGTCGGTTCGGGTCGCCATCATCCTAGCGGTTTTCCCGATGGCCCGTATGGCCACCAGCCCGTTCATCGGCCGACTGCTTGACCGGCTGCCACGTCGACGTTTGATGGTGATCGATAATGTGGTGCAGGCGTTGCTCTACCTGTCCATTCCCATCATGACATGGATGCACGTCCTCACGTTTCCAATTTTGGTTGGCGTGGTGACGGTGGCCGCCGGCCTATCACCGCTGTCCATGATTGGGCGCGGTGTGCTCTTGCCTAACCTCGTGAGCGCTAATGACCTCGAATTGGCGAATGGGCTTTCCCAATTCCGCAGCGGTCTGGTAGGCCTCTTGGGCCCGGCCGTGGGAGGCATTTTAGTGGCGGCGATCGGAGCTCCCTTGACTTTGTTTGTGACTTCCGTGTGTTACGGGGCGTATGTTTTGTCCCTCATGGGTATTCCCGCCACGCGGTATCGCGCGGGCTTGCCTCGCGACCCGTCAACCACGTCCGATCCCGCACCAAATCCATGGCGCTTCTTATGGAACAGTCCGGCCCTGTTGATCGTCGGCGTGGCCACTCTATTTTTCCATCTCACCTACGGGCCGTTGGAGCCAGCTATGCCTGTGATGGTCGATCGGGTCTACCATTCGGGAGCTGGGACTCTCGGTCTCGTCTGGAGTAGTTTCGCCGTCGGCTCGCTGCTGGGCACGCTCCTGTGGAGCCGCTTTAGGCCCCAGTGGAGCCTGCGATGGGTTATAACAGGCGTCATCATCGGGTGGGGACTGTTCAGTGGGTTAACGGGGTTCACGACCCATCCCTGGGAGGCTATGCTCACCTTGTTCGGTGGAGGCCTGGTGTACTCTCCCTACAATATTGTAGTGGCCACATGGCAACAGCGACTCATTCCGGATCACCTGCGGGGGAGTATCTTTGGGGTGTTTCAGTCCGTGACGAGTTCCGGCCTGCCGGTGGGTCAATTGATTGGTGGGGTGGTAATCAGCGTCTGGGGTGCCGGAGCCACGATCGCTGTTGGAGGCGCTTGCACGGTGCTTCTCGGACTTGTTATCGCCTTGCTTCGCGCTCTTTGGAGTCGGGTGTCTGACACATCCCTGTCTCAATAGCAAAGTGTTCGAGCCTTGGGCATCCGTTTCCCACGCATCGGCTCCCTGAGATGAGTGGCTTTTATGCGCATAGGCCGTTTAGTCCCTCATTCGCGTCGTTAAGTACTCCCCGCTTGCTGAGATTGTCGGGCACAATACCCGATAGGGAAAGACGTGGCGGATGGTCATGGGGCCGTTGTCAGTGCGTCATCGTGCCAAGTACTGCCGACCTCTCCAACGTCATTACGGGACGGCAGCGTCATCGAGCGCGATAAAGGTGTTCTGATAGGATCTCTGTGGGACGGCCGACCTCAGCCCGCGAAGGGATTGCCGAAGATCGTGCCTTAGTTCCCCCAGGAAACGAGTTGCGTTTGTTTCGGTTAATTCGTATAATGCGATTAGGAACGGGGAGACTAAGCTGCAGAGGAGGGGGCATTTTGGCTGATCAAATATTAATCGGGCCAGACGAGCACGATCTCGAAACCATTAAGCGAGTGGCTGGCGACTTGGTTGCACACCCGAACACGAACTATGTCCTGGTGGATGAGCAGCGCGTTGAGGTGAAACTTCCCACTCCGCTGGTTCGCGTTTTAATGGAGGCAGCAAGACAATTGGCTAAGGGCAATTCTGTGTCCATTTTGCATTACGAAGAGGCGCTTACGACACAGCAGGCTGCAGATTTGCTGCAGGTGTCCCGTCCGTATTTGATTCGTTTGTTGGAAGAGGGGAAGATTCGTTATCACCTCGTGGGATCTCACCGTCGGGTACGGTTGGGCGATCTTTTGGACTACAAGAGCACACGGGACAGTCTGCGTAAAGCCAATGTCAATGCGATGGTGCGGGTGTCGGAGTCCTTAGGGTTGTACGAGTCGGATGATTTCGACGAACGGGAGCCATAGACATGGCTTTCGTTGCGTTTCTGGATACTTGCGTGCTATTTCCTACGAATCTTCGCGATGTCATTTTGACCATAGCGGAAGTCCTTCAGGGCGGCGCATAGCCATTTTTTTTGCGCTCTCCCACATTTATGGTTGTGCGGCTTGTCTGCTATAATATCGATTCGGGGTTATCTTCTTTTCCCTATTATCCCACCTCAAAATATTATGGAGGAGGCGCAAGCGTGTTACCGACCCCACGCAAGTTTACGGTTATGGCCGGCGCAGCCGAGGGACCCACGCGGCTCAATGCCTTTGATAACGCTTTATTGGAAGCCGGGATCGGCAATTTAAACTTATTGCGCGTCAGCTCAATCTTGCCTCCCCACGCCGTGGAGACAACGCCATTTCAAGTGGAGCCGGGCAGTTTAGTTCCCACCGCGTTTGGCACCATTACCTCGGAAGAGCCGGGAGCTATTATTTCCGCGGCCGTGGCCATCGGGATCGGCGGGCCGGAGGAATATGGCGTGATTATGGAGTTTTCTGGACATTGCTCGCGTGAAGAAGCGGAGGAAACGGTGGAACGCATGGCGCGGGAAGCCTTTCGCACGCGTCAGCGAAAAGTTGAGCGTGTGATCGTACGTGGCGTAGAGCATCAGGTGCGGTCCATTGGCTGTGCATTCGCGGCGGTGGCGCTATGGGATTAGACGCGAACAAGCAGCAAACCTGGTTTACGGAATATCAAACAGATTCCTTAAGTCTGGGGTTGCGCGTTGAAACGATATTAGCGTCAGACACTACCCCTTTTCAGAAATTGTTGGTGGCGGAGACAGAGACTTTTGGACGGCTATTGGCGTTGGATGGGGCTGTGCAGACCACCGCGCGGGACGAGTTTGTGTATCATGAGATGATTACTCATGTCCCCTTATTTATGCTGGACGCTCCCAAAAAGGTGGCGGTTATCGGGGGAGGGGATGGCGGGGCCATTCGTGAAATTCTTAAGCACCCCTCAGTTGAGGAAGCGCATCTGGTGGAAATTGACGCTGAGGTGGTGGAGGCGTCCCGTCGCTTCTTCCCCGAGATTTCCTGCGCGCTTGACGATCCTCGGACGTCCATCCATTATACGGACGGGATTCGTTGGGTGAAAGAGGCGCGGAACTTTGATTTGATTATTGTGGATTCTACCGACCCGGTAGGCCCAGCCGAAGGGTTGTTTCAGCCTCAGTTTTATCAAACAATCGCGGACGCCCTCACGGATGACGGCCTTATGGTGGCTCAGTCAGAATCGCCCTTTTTGCACCAACCCCTGATTCGTCACATGCGCGAGGGCTTAGAAACGGCATTTCCCCATATCAAGCTTTATTTGGCCGCCATCCCCACCTATCCCAGCGGGCTATGGAGCTTCCTCATGGCGTCCCGCAAATCTCCTGCGCCGTCGCCGCGGCATCTCACCCTAAATCTGGAGACGCGCTACTGGACTCCTCAGTTGCAAACGGCCGCGTTCGTGCTGCCCCGTTTCGTCGAGGAGCTGATGGCGTGAACTGGCTATATAAAACCGATCGGTTTTTGGGTTTGAATGCGGAGTTTTCGCAGGCTCAGTGGGTCTATTTTGGTATTCCTATGGATTTTACCGCGTCATTTCAGCCCGGATCGCGGTTTGGTCCTGCTCGCGTGCGGGAAGCGTCTTACGGAATTGAGACCTATTCCCTGGCACAAGACCGGGATCTGGAAGATTTGTTGGTGGCGGATGCCGGAGACATTGAATTGCCGTTTGGAAATGTGGAGGAAAGCCTTCATCGAATCGAAGAGACGGCAAAAGCGGTCTTGGACCAGGGGCGCCGCTTTTTCGCTTTGGGCGGGGAGCATTTGGTTACGCTTCCTCTCATCCGTTCTGCGGTAAGCCGCTTTCCTGATTTAGCCGTAATTCATTTTGACGCGCATGCGGACTTGCGTGATCAGTATCTCGGGGAACGGCTCTCTCATGCCACGGTACTGCGGCGCGTCAGCGAACACTTGCGGCCTATGCATTTATATCAGTTTGGAATTCGGTCCGCTACGCGTGATGAGGTGGCCTATGCCCGAAATGCGACACATTTTTACCCGCATCAGGTATTGACCCCTCTGAAGCGGTGCTTGGATGAGTTGAAGGGACGGCCGGTCTATGTCACCATAGACATAGACGTTATCGACCCGGCGTTTATGCCGGGAACCGGCACCCCCGAGCCGGGTGGAATCTCTTCCGCTGAGGCCTTGGAAGCGGTGCGCCTTTTTTCCGAGCTTAACGTGGTGAGCATGGATTTGGTGGAAACGATGCCTGCGTATGATATATCCCAACGGTCGGCCGTGCTGGCGGCAAAATTAGTTCGTGAAGCATTGTTGGCAATTTGTCGATAGGGAGGAGCGCAATGTCTGCCGTATCTCGGTTGGATGAGGCCCGCCACGCGATTCGGCGGGTCATTGTAGATTTTCTGGAAGACTTGGGGTTAGCGGACCTGGAATCGCTGGTACGGGTGGAAGTCCCCACGGAAAAAGGTCATGGCGATTTAACCACAAGCGTTGCCCTAAAAATTCGCGGTCGTGCGCATATAACGCCCCAGGAATTGCTTGACCGTCTTGGTCCCTCTTTACGACTGCTCCCATCCGTGGAGTCCGTCGAGCTGGCCGGTCCCGGTTTTTTGAACTTTACGCTGCGCACGCAGTGGCTGGTCCAAGTGGTGGCTTTCATACGGGAGAATTCCGATCGGTATGGCAACAGTGATGTCGGGGCGGGGCAAAAAGTTTTGCTGGAATACGTATCCGCGAACCCCACGGGACCAATGGTGGTGGTCAGCGGCCGAGCGGCCGCCGTGGGGGACAGCTTGGCGCGGGCTATGAGCGCGGCGGGTTATGAAGTATGGCGGGAGTTTTACGTAAACGACGCCGGCCAGCAGATTGCTAAGTTAGGTCAGGCCCTGGCGTTGCGGCTTCGTGAACTGGACGGGGAAGAGGTGCGGTCAACGTGGCCTCAGGATGTCTATCCCGGGGATTATGTCATCGCCCTGGCCCAAGAATACCGGCGCCAGCATCCCGGGGTGCGCGGCGTGGACCTGGGTCCTTCCCGCCACCCAGATTTGGGCGCCTGGGCGGCGGAACGCATTCGTGTCGGGCATGAAGAAGTATTGGCCCAATTTGGCGTGACATTTGATCGCTGGTTTTCGGAGCGGCATTTGCGGGACGCGGGAGCTGCCGACGCGATTATTGAGCGGTTGCGTGAGCATCATTCCCTGGTGGAGCGCGATGGGGCGATCTGGTTTCAGTCAAGCCAATTTGGAGACGACAAAGACCGGGTTATGGTCAAGTCTGACGGCAGCTTCACCTATTTTGTTCCCGATGCGGCCTATCACGCTGACAAGTTTGACCGCGGGTTCGACTACGTCATTGATTTGTTGGGTCCTGACCATCATGGGTACGTGAGCCGCATGCGGGCGGTGGTGCAAGCTTTGGGGTACCCGCCGCAGCGTCTGGAGATTCTCATTATACAATTGGTGCGTTTATTGCGCGGGACTGAGCTGGTGCGTATGTCCAAGCGCGGTGGCACGTTCGTGGCCTTAGACGATTTAATTGATGAGGCCGGGGTGGACCCGGCGCGATTTTTCCTCTTGGAACGGGCTCCCGAAACCCCGATGGATTTTGACTTAAATCTGGCTACGCTGCGGGCGTCTGACAATCCGGTGTATTATGTGCAATATGCGGGAGCGCGGGTCCACAGTCTTTTACGGCAGTGGCGCGGATTGGGCCAGCCCGAAGTGCCGGTCGATCTCCGCCTCCTTCAAAGTCTGGAAGAGCGGGAGGTTATCGTGCTGTTGGCGCGGTTTCCCGAAATTGTGGCGCGCGTGGCGCAAGAGCGCGCTCCTCAGCACTTGCCCAAGTATTTGACCGATCTGGCTTCGGCCTTCCATAGCTTTTATCGCCAGCATCGCGTTTTAGACGCGGAGCCAAATGTCCGGCAGGCCCGCCTGGCTATGGCGGAAGCGGTCTTGCGGGTCATCACCAGGGGTCTTGGGCTCATGGGAATTTCCCAACCCGAGGAGATGTAGCGGATGAGATGGGCCGACACCTGGAATATTTGGTGGGGTGAAGGCGTGCGAGTGCTTGCCGTTGAAACCTGGGACGAAGAATTGGTGATGCGTGAGGCCCGCCAACTGTCTGATGTGCGGGATGTGCCGCTCTGGCGGTGGAGCCGTGTTTCGGGACTGGTGCGAGCCGGTGAGACGTTATCGGGTCTTTTGACCCGTGAACCGGAAACGTTTTTGGACAAAGTAGTAGACATGTCGGCAGGGGTAGTTCTCGCCTTCGACTTATGGGAGGAGCCCCTTTCTCCGCAGATGTTGCGGGCCATTCGCGAGATTGCTGGCCGCAACGCGCCGGTGATGCTGCTGGCGACTTGTCGCTGGGGCATGGCGCTGCCGCCTGTTTTAGAGCGCAGCGTGGTGAAAGTCACGGTTGGAGACGTTTGGGGACCAAACTTTCACCGCTGGTTAAATGGTGGCGATGAGAAACTGGCGTCACAGATTCGGCGGCAGAATGTGGAAATGCCGGGACTGGACGTCGTCACCGGCATGGTGGACTGGACACAGGTGGGAGGATTGGAGGGGCTTAAGCGGTGGGCGCAGCGGCGCCGTTTGGCGCTTCGGACAAGCCGTGGCCTTCCCTTCCCGCGGGGCGTTCTGTTGTACGGCATACCCGGTACCGGCAAGAGTCTTTCCGTGAAAGCCTGGGCCAACGACTGGAAAATTCCCCTGTTGCGCCTCTCCTGGGGCGGGTTGATGGGGCGATATGTGGGACAGTCGGAAAGCCGGCTGGAGGCGGCCCTGAAAACGGCCGAGCAATTGGCCCCCGCCATTTATGGCTGGACGAGATTGATAAAGCGTTGGGCACTGGGCGTACCGAGGAAGATGGGGGCGTTAGCCGGCGTTTGGCGGGAATGCTGTTGACCTGGCTGCAGGAACATGAATCGCCGGTGATGTTGATGGCGACCGCCAACGATATGCGGGGATTGCCTCCCGAACTGCTTCGGCCCGGGCGCTTTGATGCGCTTTTCTTTGTCGATCTACCGGATGCCGCGGCCCGGCGCGAAATTTTATCCATCCATCTTGATGCCTATGGACTCCCTAGATCGCCGCGACTGTTGTCGGTGGCTAATGACATGGCGGACTTTTCAGGGGCGGATATTGCCGCCTCGGTGGTGGAAGCGATATTTTTGGCGGAAGCCATCGGTCAGCCGTTGACGCCCGATATTTTGCGAAAAGGCTGCCAGCAGGTGATTCCTTGGGCGAAAACCTTGGGTGAAGAGCTAGAGGAGCGACGCCACTGGTCTCAAGGCCGCTTGCGCCCGGCTCAAGGGGAAAAGAACTGAAAAAATGGTTTGGCGTCCGCCTTGATGCGGGTGAGGGGTTGTTCCGGCGGGGCGGGGCGAACTCGTTCAATATTGTTGGAATGATAGGCCAACCAGACTTGCGCCTCCTCGCGGCTTACACAGGAGGATAGCGGGCGTGTGGCCAGCGCTTCTTCCGCTAGACGCAACATCTTTTTTTCATTGGCAAGGATGTGCCGAATAACCGCATGGGTGGGTTTAAACCCGGTCCATCGCAAGAACGTCGAAGGCAAGGCATTGTTGCGGCTGTGATTGCAGGCGCGGCAGGCCATAACGCAGTTGTCGAGGAGAGTCTGTCCACCCCAACAAAGTGGGATCACGTGATCCAAGGTGGTGCCAGCTTCTCCGCACCAGCCGCAGCGCCAGCCGTCTCGGCGCTGGACTTGCCGATAGATGCGGCGATAGGCGAGCGGTTGATAGTGTAAATGCAGCACTCCATCCACATCTAAAGTGGCTAGTCCGTCCGCCACATTTTGAGCCGCTTTTTCCGGGCTGCAGGGGGTTAAGACAATCCCATTCAAATCGACGACGGCAACTTTACCATCGGTGGTCGGGGTGGGCGCGAGCACCATCTCCTCGTTCCAGCATTTACCCTCAGTATATCACGGCCCTAGCCGGGGCGGCGGAACGGGTGTACCTTGGCTTGGCCGCGGCGGTCGGCTCCTTCGGAATGAAAAAATAAGCGGCGCGCATTCAAATTAACAATTTTTTGGAAGGCCTCGGCCGACATTTCCGGCTCCAGCCGCTCCACTTTTTCCCATTCCGCATGGAAGTCTTGGGGAGGACCTCCGCTTCCAAAGAGGACACGGTCAGGGCCAATTGTGCGGATGGCCTCTTTAATGGCGCCAATGGGGGCGTGGGACGTTTCTAAATAAACATGAAGGTGGCGTTCGGCCAGGGTAATCGCTTCTTCCAGGTAGGGGGAGCGTTGGCCCATCGAATGAATGATTACAGGAAAGGCACGAAACTCCATGAGGAATTCGTCCCACAACCCAGGCCCGTCAAACCGCAGCGGGGCTGGTCCAGGGCCGCTGTGCACCACGAGAGGCTTGCGTAGATGCGAGAGTTCCCGGCCTAGTTGACGGACGGGATCGGACCAGGGATAGGCGTGGTCAAGGCCGGGATAAGCAAAGGCGCCGCTTGCGCCCCCGTCGACGAATCGCGCCAACATATTTGGGGAGTCCGGCCTGGCCGGCGCCAATGTCCTCCAGCGGGGATTGCCACGCGCCACGCCTAACATTTGCTCGAAGCCGCGATCCCAATCGGTATCCCCTAAGAGCCCCCAGTCAATGAGCACGCGCCGTTCCGCCTCGGGCCCTAACGAGCGCCTGACCTCTTGGCCCGTGAGGGATTGAGTGAGGGGAAGACCGGCGGTGGAGTCCGTCACTCCCAATTGGATTAAGGGCGCTTCGGGATCCTCGGCGATAAGGACGGTTTCTTGTTCGTCCGCCATCCCTAACAGGCGTCCTTGATGGGCGATTAAGGCTCCGCCAACATAGGAAGCGCCGGAAAAACGCCCTTGTAAGGGTGCTAAAACAACCGTTGCCTGGATGTCCTGACTTCGCTTGATGACGGTCTCTTGCAGAGATTTTCGCTCCGCCAATGTGCGGGGGTTGGCGGCCATCACCACTAAATCGGGAGAAAGGTCGAGAGTACCTAACCAGATTTCCTCGTCGTAGGCGTCAAGCCCCGGCAAGACCACGACTCTTCCCCATCGGGTAGAAATGGCGTTGACGCCCAGTCCAGGCTCAAACCAAGGCCTTTCCGTAGGCTGAAAAAACATTTTGGCATGGGAGCCCGCCATGGTTCCATCAGGCTCTATCACTAATGAACGTTGCTGTTTTTTGCCGCTCTCGGGCTCCAAAGCACGGATGCTGCCGCTGATGACCATCATATTCAGTTCGCGAGCCAAGCGGCTAATTCGCTCGGTATGACGCGTCGGCAGCGTTTCCACGGGATTCAAGCCTAAACACCATTCCGGAAAGACAATGATGTCCACCCCCCGGGTGGCCGCTTGGCGCATATGCTCTAAACAGCGGCGCAAGGCGGCATCCAGGTCGCGGATATAAGGCGCTTGTGAGACCGCTATACGAGGGATGGCCATTTCCTTACCCTCCCCTAGGCCGGTGGGATAACTAATATTACCCCGAATGGCAATTTGTGGCAACCAAAGAATTGATACAATAGTATCGGAGGGCTGCATTATGAGTGACATTCGGTTTGAAGCACATGCCACGGTGGACGCACGCGGCCTTCAGTGTCCATTGCCAATCATTCGTGTGAAAAAGGCGTTGTCTTCTGTGGCGGTCGGTGAAACGTTGGAAATTTTGACGACCGATCCCGGCTCGATATCAGACGTGGCCGCGTGGACCCGTTCCACCGGACATGAGCTGGTTCATATGGAAAGCGAGAAATCGCCGTTTAAATTTTGGATTCGCCGTCAACGATAGCGAAATCCCATTGCGCGTGTATGACCGCATCGGCGTTGGCGCCCGTAACCTCTTGACTAGACGCCAGAGTATGCACCTGGCTTCCCTTTCTGCCGAAAATCCGGCTTTGGCCGTCAAAATGAAGATCGAGAAACTCTAATTGCAGTTGAGGGTTGATAATGACTTCGATGGCGTTGCACTCTGCCAAAGCGGTGGGCGCCCCTTCCTCATCCCATTGTTGGGAGCGCCGCCGCTGCTGCGGGGGACTATCGAATGGCCATGCTTCATTCCATCGCCAGGGATTCGCGGAGGGCTGCGCCACTAGTCTTGCGCCCAGTCGGTCCAATTGCCGCAGAACGTTGACGAATCGAGGTTCATTTTGTGTGTGGGGCCGCCAGAATCCGTCGTAGCAAATAGCGGTTGCCATGGGAACCCTGGTGCCAGGTAGTTCCGCCATGACGCAGCTTTCCCGTAAGGTGCCGGCGGTTAAGTCTAGCTCGTCTTCTTGCGTGGGGACTAGATTCACTTTGCGGGTGGTGTATAGGATCTGTCCATTGGGCCCGGCCGTAAAGCTTAAATTGTAAACCCGAGCGTTTTTCGGACGAAAGTCTGCCGTGTCGTATGTTCTTTGAGCGGCGGGAAGCAGCGCCGATCCCGCTACGACTGTCATGTTGTACTGACGGGCGAACTGCGTCATGGTGCTGTACCAGATTCGCCAAACACGAGACGCCCCTTCCAAGAAAAAAGCCCGTCGAATGCGGGGAGTGCCATATCGCAGCATGGTTCCGAGCAAGGCCGCAACACGCCTCTTGCCAATGGCGACAAATGCCTGATCCATTGAACGGAGTTCTTTAAGGATATCGGACTCTCCTAAAAGAAGTAAAAAGGTGGCCAGATCCTCTGGGAATACCAGGCACGCGGGGAGGCCCGGTTGGCGATTGGTTTGGCAAGCTTTAAAATAGCGCTCAATTTTCCTCGCGAATGCTTGCGGAGAGAAATAATCTTGAGCTTCCATATAGGGTTGCGCCGCGAATAGATCAACCTTCATAGCCGTCTCCCGCCGGGGTCACGATTGGAATGGACCCCACTCAATGATATCATCGAGAAGGCTATGGAGCGAACGGTGGTGCGGGCATATCGGGGCCGTGTGGCACATGCGGGAGGGTGGAGCCGTGGACAAAAGGCAAGTGGATACCGTACAGCGTGAGACGCTGAAGCAGCGGGTCAAGACGCGACAGCTGAGGGCGCTGCGGGGGACCGAGTTAGTATGCCGAGGATGGCCGCAAGAGGCGGCATTGCGCATGCTGATGAATAATTTGGATCCAGAAGTGGCGGAGAATCCGGCTGAATTGGTGGTATATGGAGGGCGTGGCAAGGCGGCTCGCAACTGGAACGCATTTTCCGCCATTGTGAATGCCTTAACCGAACTAGGGGATACCGAAACCCTTTTAATTCAATCGGGCAAACCGGTGGGAGTATTTGAGACCCATTCGCGCGCGCCGCGAGTGCTCATCGCCAATAGTCTCTTGGTACCGCGATGGGCAACTTGGGAGGAATTTTGGCGTTTTGAAGCCATGGGGCTCACCATGTATGGACAGATGACGGCTGGCTCATGGATTTATATCGGCACCCAGGGGATATTGCAAGGAACCTATGAGACTCTGGCCGAATGTGCCGCGCGGCATTTTGGCGGCGATTTGTCGCACCGGGTAGTATTGACGGCGGGGTTGGGCGGTATGGGAGGCGCTCAGCCGCTGGCCGTAACCATGAATGGTGGGGTGGCGCTGGTCATTGAGGTGGATCCCGATCGGATTCGCCGCCGGCTGGAGACGCGTTACCTAGATCGGCAGGCCCTGGACATGGAGGATGCCTTACAACAGGTACAAAAAGCCAGGCGAGAGGGGACGGCCGTTTCGATTGGGCTTTTGGGCAACGCCTCGGAAGTGCTTCCGGAATTGGTGCGCCGGGGGTTCCATCCCGATATTGTGACAGACCAAACATCAGCGCACGATCCGCTTAACGGCTACGTTCCGGCAGGTTTTTCCTTACAAGACGCTCTGCGATTGCGGACTTCTGACGCTGCTCAATATGTTGAGCGAGCACGCGCCTCCATGGCCGCTCACGTGGAAGCGATGCTGGCGTTTCAAGAAGGTGGAGCGGTAGTTTTTGACTACGGCAATAATTTGCGGGGTGAGGCGCGTGACCAGGGTGTGGATCGTGCGTTTGACTATCCCGGATTTGTTCCCGCCTATATTCGTCCACAATTTGAGGAAGGTCGCGGACCGTTCCGTTGGGTCGCTTTGTCGGGGGATCCTGAAGACATTCTGCGTACGGATGCCAAGGTGTTGGAACTTTTTCCTCATGACCAGCGGCTGGCGCGCTGGATTCATATGGCGGAGGAACGGGTACAGTTTCAGGGTTTGCCCGCGCGGATTTGCTGGCTGGGTTATGGGGAGCGGGCCCGGTTCGGGCTGGCCATTAATCAAATGGTGCGCGATGGCGAACTCAAGGCCCCCATTGTGATTGGCCGCGACCATCTCGATTCGGGTTCGGTGGCGTCGCCCTATAGGGAAACTGAAGCCATGAAAGATGGGTCTGACGCCATTGCCGACTGGCCTATTTTGAACGCTTTGCTCAATACGGCGGCCGGTGCGACCTGGGTGTCTGTACATCATGGTGGCGGCGTCGGGATTGGCAATTCTTTGCACGCGGGAATGGTGGTAGTGGCCGACGGCACCGAGGACGCGGATTGGCGGCTTCAGCATGTTCTGACGACGGACCCTGGCAGCGGGGTGATGCGTCATGCGGATGCCGGTTATGAAAAAGCGCGACGGGTAGCCCGTGAGCGGGGCATAAAAATTCCCATGTTGGATTAATACCGTATCAGTTCAGGATGTGATGGCTGCCGGACGACTCCCCTGTGGTTTCTCGCGTCATGCCCTATCAGTCGATTCGACACTGGCGGCCAACACGTCTTGGACAAGGGACTGTAGTTTCGCTAATTTGAAGGGCTTTTCCAAGATGCTTATTTTTTCGGGGTTCACGCCAATGGGCATGATTTCCGAGGCGGCGGACACAAAAATTATTGGAATATTGGCGTGGGTTTGGTGGATTTTTTGAACCAGTTGCAGGCCATCCATGAAGGGTAAATGAATGTCGGTGATGATGGCATCGGGGGGCGGTGACGCGAACGCGATGGTTAGGGCTTGTTCCGCCGTTTGCGCCTCGGTGACAGTGACGTTAATACGCGCCAGCGCTAAGCGGATGATGTGGCGAATTTCTGATTCATCGTCTACCACCAAGACCGTACTCACTCGCCTGGCACCCCCTCCGTGGATCTCCTCTCATAGTTTACCAGGTGGGTAAATCCGGTATGATTGTATAAGCTTTGTTGAAAGAGGGCAAGGGAAAGTGGGATGGTCGGCAATGCGGTTGATTCGGCATGCCTGGACCGAACTGTGGCGCGGCAATCGGGGAGGCGGGGTATTAACCCTGGCGTTTTGGTATACGGTGGTGGTGACCTTGTACCAATACTTTGTCGCCAGTCGCCTGGGTCCCTCATTGCCCCACGGTTTGGTGAGTTTAGTCAATCGTCCCGGGACACTGACAACGTTGCCTCATTTGTCAGCCTCGCTGTGGCTAAAAATTATTCTGGTGTATTTAACATTTGTCGTGATTATTCTTCCTTACACCGTGGGCGGGTTATATGGCGGCATAGCTACGGTTATACGGGAGCGGCCGCAATTCATGGGATTTTTCGCGTTCTTTCGGTATGGTTACTTGAATTTTTGGCGGGCGCTGGGTCAAATTGTAGCCGCCGTTCTATACGGGGGCATTGTGTTGGCGTTGATGATGGGTATTTTTGCGGGATTAAGCGCCATTGGAGCGAATAACGCGGTGGTTAGCGTAGCCGCTCTCATCGTGGGGGCTGTCATTGCCCTTTGGCTTGTGGCTACGCTGCTGTATTGGTTTGGCCGTACGTTTGGCGGGGAAAATTCTTGCGTTGAAGGTTTTGTTCCAACGTTGCGATGGGGATTTTCCCATCTGGGCCAGCTTTATGGGCAAACGTTGGTTCTTCTGGTGGTTTTGCTAGCCGCGCTTTACGTGGTGGCATTGTTGGCGCGGATCATTCCTGTTTTCGGTCCGGCGCTGCTGGTGTTGGCCGTGGGAATGGTTGCGCCAGCCTTTTTGGCCATTTATGCGATTTTGCTCTTCCAACAAAGTGTTGCCGAGTAGTGGGGATGAGGGCAGAGAAAACGTGAGGCGGTTATTATTGTAGGTGTGCGGCCCGGCCCCAGTCTCGAAGACTTTCCAGCAAACTCCACACGCCCGCCAGCACTAAACTATAGGGCAGCAGCAAAAGCGCCAGACACCCCAGCCAGTGGCGCGTAACGAGCAGGCGCAGACCTAAAAGCGCCAGGTACGCACCGACGGCTAGAGCGATTGCCACCCCGGGAACATTGAAACTTTTTAAGGCGACGATGCCTGCGATAAGGGGCGCCCATTCCCGTAGTGCGCGCCCGCGAGTTTTTCGCCGTCTTACGGCGGGGTAGTGGCGAGTGCATAGGGACTGGCGGAATCCGGGACATTTTGGGCAAATAGGCTGGCGGCAACGCCGACAAAGGCGGTCAGACGACTGATGATGCTCTGGGCAAACGTTGGGAGATGCCGAACGAGCCGTCATCGGTTGCCGGGGAGCGGGTGGGTTGTTTAAAGCCCATCGGTAGGCTGCGTTAATCGTTTTCATATACTCTTCTTGTTGATGATACCGGGTGGGGTCTTGTCGAAACTGGTCGGGATGATGGTGGCGCACCTGGGTTAGGTATGCCTGGCGGATGCGCGCCGGGTCGTCCGTCGGTATAATATTTAATATTTTCCAGGGATCTTGTGGGTCTTGCGGCAGTGAAAGACCCTCCCTTCTCGGGGTGCTCGCCGTGTTTACGCGGAATTCGGAATCTAGTATAGCGGCCAGGCGAGCGCCTCTTTGTCGATTGTGAAGGGACCGGTTTAGGATATTTAGTCGAAAGTTGATCGAAAGAAGCTATGCCCGAAGGGTGCTATGGATAAACTGGCTGGGAGGGACTTCGTCCACGAAAAATAATTGTGACGCCCACGAGAACCCGGCGCCGAACGCGACAGACAAAAGGCGTTGTCCGGGTTTCACAAGTTTTTGCTCCAGCATGTCGGACATGGCTAGTCCGATGGAAGCTGAGCCGGTATTGGCAAAGTGCGCGACGTGGGAAAACACCCGGCTGCTGGAAATGCCAATTTGGCGGGTGACCGCATCAATAATGCGTTGATTAGCTTGGTGAGGCACGACCCAATCGATTTGCTCCAGATTTAAGGCGGCTTCTTTCAGCACGCGGCGCCCGATGTCGCTCATTAACGCCACCGCATGCTTAAACACCTTGGGTCCTTCCATGTGAATGGTGTGGGTCTCCTCTTTTTCCACGACTTTGGCGGTAATAGGGTGACGTGTGCCGCCATAAGGTTTTCCCAGTATGGTAGATTGGCTTCCGTCGCTTTGTGACAGGCCGGGGCCCACGCGGATGCCCTTGGGCCCGCTGTCGGAAGGCCCCAGAAGAAAGGCGCCGGCACCGTCTCCAAATAAGACGGCGGTCGAACGGTCATTCCAATTGAGCGCATGGGTGAGGAGCTCGGTGCCAATCACCAATAGGCGCTTTCCCGCCGCGGCCAAGGGACTCATAATTTGCAGGGTTTGCAAAAATCCAGCGCAGCCTCCGGTTAAATCGATGGCGGACGCGCGTTGCGCACCGATAGATTCCTGCACGAAGCAAGCCGTGGCCGGAGACCACATTTCCGGCGTATCGGTGCAGACCACCACCCAATCCAGATTGTTCGCCTTAAAATCGGCAGCGTCCAAGGCGGCCTGGGCCGCTTTAGAGGAGACGCTCGCGGTTGTTTCATCGTCGCCAGCGGACCGCCGTTCACGGATACCCGTACGGGTTTGAATCCAGTCGTCGTTTGTGTCCATCCGCTCACTTAACATATCGTTGGTAATAATGTGAGGCGGGGCGTAACCGCCAATGGACCAAATCATTGCGTCTGCCATATTTTTTATGTGCCCTCCTCATCAATATTTTCGCTGACGCGGGTTATTTTTCCTGCCCACCACGATGCACTGTCACGCTTTGGTTAAAAAATGGTGTTAGAAGGTTTCTCGCCGATGCGTCCTGGTGTAAACTGTATGATAGGGTTTTTTGGCTTTTGGGTTGTGTGGCTTATGGATTTGCATTATTATGCGTCAATGGGAGGAGGGGACATATGGGCTGGGAGGAATATCTTGCCGAGGCGGTCGGCGAAATTGCCGACAAGTATCAGGCACGGCGCTATAAGGCCCATTTGCGTGCCCAACTTTTAGAACGCTATCAATCCCACTTCGCGAAGGGCGCGACCAAAGAGTCCGCGATGGAATTAGCCATGGCGGATATGGGCGATGCTAAGCACGTGGCGATGCGGGTTGCCCGGCCCCTCTCTCACCAACGCGGATGGCTGTGGCTATTATCGGTAGCGCAGTTAATTGTGGGGCTCTCCATTGTCGCGTTTAGCTTAAAGACGGAGTCTTTCGCGGCGTTGGCGCTGGGACGGGTGATGGCCTTATGGGGGGTAGTGACGACCGGATTTCAAGCCCGCCGCGGTCGTCGTTTTCGCGCGGGATTCCATTTGTTGCAGCTTCGGCTTCGCTATGCGCATCGCTCTCTTTTGCTGCGCGACTTCTGGCGTATGGTCGCCGCTGGCTTCGTTACAGGGGTTCTGATGGCTCTGGTCGCCAGCCTTCCCTGGAATGTGGTGAACGCGAATATGTTTCATCCGGTAGTTCTTTCTACCGGGGGTTCCATGATATTAAGCGGACTAGCGGTGGTGGTTCCCTGGACGCGCCTGCGCCGGTGGGTTGGGCAAAGTTTTTATCTGGTGACGATGCAAGCCTGGGCCGCCTTGGGCGGCGCTCTTGGCGCGACCGTCGTTATTCTGTGGAATCAAGGGTTCGCTCCGCCCCCATTATTTAACTGGCAGCCAGAACTGTTGTTTGTAGGCGCTTGGGTATTCCAATTTATGCTGTTGCGGTTTGTGGCCGCGCTCACAACCTTGCGCGAACGGGTTTTGGTCGGTTGGGATCACGACCGATTTACTTCGTTTTAATCGAGACGGGTCTCCCTCGAATAAGACGGCTTGCCTTAGCAACAGCATCAATCCATTCCAGGCAAGTATTCCCGCCAGGGCTTCGAACAGTAAATCACGGAGAGGAATATGAAATTCCCGCATGAATGGCAAACTTCCGGGTCCCATAGACATTATCGCCTCTGAACTGGATGTAATTTTTGTTGGATATAATCCCGGCATGCGTTCTCAGCAAAAAGGCCATCACTTCGCCGGCTCCGGCAACTATTTCTGGCGTTTGCTGGCGGATTCGGGACTGACGCCGCGCCTGCTCACCTACTATGAGGATGGGGAGCTTTTAGCTTATCAGTTGGGATTGGTCAATTTGGTCACGCGGGCCACTCCTGGTTCAGCCGATTTGGATAGGCAGGAATTAAGCCAAGGGGCTCCAATGCTTCGCCAGGCTTTGGTTCAATACCAGCCAAAGATTGTGGCGTTCTTGGGCAAGGATGTTTTTCGCGGTTATCGTCAACTGCGGTATACCAAACCGTGTGACTGGGGGGTACAACCGGACTCTCACCGGGCCGGAATATGGGAAGTTGTCTTGCCTAACCCGAGCCGTCGCTCAACCATTCCATATAGTTTGCGACTTCATTATTTTTGCCTGTTAAAAGCGCTTGTTGATGATGGACCGCACCCAAGGCCTTAAATTCTCCGTCAATTTGAAGGGGAGCCTTCCGCGTTAAAAATGGTTTTAGGAAAGATTTGAGAATTCTGTCCTCGGTATGGCATTTCAATTCCGGGTTGCCGGTTTGCCGAGGAGAACCCCGGCATCGTTTTTTCTAAATCGTTCGCAGCGGTTTGGCAAATCAGTCGCGTGACTCCTCTCCTGGCCCCTGGATATATCGGTTCAGGTGGCGCATGGGTCTTGGAGAATTCCCAGGGAAGTGCTGCGTCACGGTCAGAAAGGTATTGTAAGGCCGTGCTGCCTCCCGAAAGAGCCTAGAGCCCCTTCCAATTAAGCGGTTGACACTCGTTTTGGTAAAATAAATGATGTCTCTAGGGAGTATTATGGTGTTTTGGGGTTTGTGGCGGATTCATGGAACCAAGGATAACCGCCGATACTCCTAGGGCGAGTTCCAAGCCCAACCGCAGCCAACTGGACCCCGTCAACTCGAATATGGCGACTCCGGCGGCGATGAACGCGGTGGCAAGTAATTTGTACATGATTTCAACTCCAAACCATAACGGCTTTATGGATATAACGTCGTCATGTACCATAAGGTTTCAAGAGCGGAAAAATTTGGAGGTCCTCTATGCGCCTTTCTGTAATTCAAGAACAATTGGCCCGGGTAAACGCTGTATTGGCTTTATCGCCGGGGGATGATTTTCGTTATGTGGCGGGTTGGTCGCCTTTGCCGGACGAGCGGCTGACATTTTTAATTGTTGCCCCTGAAGGCGCACGGCTAGTGATTGCCTCGGTGAACGCCGAGGAGGCGGTCACGCATCTTAAGAATGGTGTTCCCATCGATCGGTTCACGGACGATGCCGGGCCCGTTGAGGTTCTTACGGGGGCGGTGTCTCCCTATGAAGGTTTACGTTGGCTCGTTTCCGACGACGCCCGTTTTGATCACAGCCTCATTTTAGCGGGGGTTGTCGGTCAAACGCCGGGCTTGGCATCAGAAATTATGGCGCCATTGCGCATGCGCAAAGACGAGGAGGAATGTAAGCGCCTAGCAGGTAGCCAGTCGATTAACGATTTGGCTATGAGGGCCGCTTTTGAGGCCTTGACGCCGGAAATGACGGAGTTGGAGCTGGCGGACGTCATTCGACGCAGCTTTATGGCTAATGGCGCCGATAAAGAGGCGTTTATTATTGTTGCCGCCGGAGAACATAGCGCGTTGCCTCACCATACCCCAACCTCAACAGTATTGGGTCAGGGGCCGGTTTTGCTGGATATTGGATGCTACTATCAAGGCTATGCCTCCGACATGACTCGGGTGGCTTATTTGGGAGAACCCTCGCAAGAGTTTCGCCGCATTCATGCGTTGGTGGAGCGTGCCGTGCAAGCTGCGCAGCGTGCCGCTCGCCCTGGAACTGAGGCCCAGTCCGTCGATCGGGCGGCACGGGCGGTGATTACCGAGGGTGGGTTTGGCGAAGCGTTCGTGCACCGAATTGGCCACGGCATTGGTCTATCCGTTCATGAACCTCCGTCGGTTGCGGAAGGGAATATAATGAAGTTGCCGGAAAACGCCGCCTTTTCCATTGAGCCGGGGATTTATCTCCCGGGGAAGTTTGGTGTACGGTTGGAAGAAGTGGTTATCAACCGCGCGACGGGGGCGGAAGTATTGTCGAAAGTATCCCGAGACATCTATGTCAAAGCGATCTAGTCATTGTCGGGAATGGGAGTTTCGCCAGGTCATTGCTGGCATGAGTGAGGGGTGGGGAGGACGTTATGGAAGACGCACTGGTAGGGACGAAGGCGCCGGATTTTACGTTGCCTGGCACCGAGGGGCCAGTTCATTTGGAGGCATTGCGGGGCCGGGTGGTGGTGCTGTATTTTTACCCGCGTGATAATACGCCTGGGTGCACCACGGAAGCCTGCGACTTTCGTGACGCCTACGCGGATTTGAATGACGAAGGTGTCGTGGTGTTAGGGGTGAGTACGGACTCACTCATTAGTCACGAGAAGTTTCGCGCCAAGCATCAACTGCCGTTTCCGCTGTTGGCGGACGAGAATGCGGCGGTGGCTAAGCTGTATGGTGTGTACAAGCAAAAGAACATGTATGGGAAACTTAGCTGGGGCATTGAGCGCAGCACCTTCGTGATTGATTCGGACGGAATTGTTCGCAAGGTCTATCGCAAAGTGCGCGTGGCGGGTCATGTCGAGGATGTGCGTGCCCAGGTGCAGAAGGTTCGGCTATGACCGACAAGGTTGGCCGGGTATTAGATAAGTTGGAGCGGTTGTATCCAGATGCCATCACTGAGCTGCACCACGAAACACCGTTTCAGTTGCTGGTGGCCACCATGCTGTCGGCTCAATGCACGGATGCCCGGGTTAATTTGATTACCCCTGGGTTATTCGAACAATACCCGGATGCCCGCTCCATGGCTGACGCCTCAGTAGAGGCGATCGAGATGTTAATTCGCAATTGCGGATTGTTTCGCACCAAGGCTCGCAACATTCAGCGCACCGCCCAACTCTTGATAGAACGTTGGCAGGGGGAGGTCCCGCAAGACCGCGCCCTGCTTTTGTCGTTGCCGGGTGTTGGCCGCAAGACGGCCAACGTGGTGCTAGCTAATGCTTTTGGACAAGATGCCATTGCCGTGGATACCCACGTGTTCCGAGTGGCTCATCGTTTAGGATGGACCACGGCGAAGGACGCGGATGGGACGGAAGAGGATCTCATGCGTCTGATACCTCAGGAAAAGTGGTCGCGGGCCCACCATTGGCTTATTTTGCATGGTCGACGGGTTTGCTTCGCGCGAAATCCCAACTGTGCCGAGTGCGTGTTGTATCCCGAATGTGAAAGAGTTGGCGTGGAAAAAGCTATGGATAAGTCTCAGGTGGTGTCACCCCAATAGGGGGTTCGGGGATTCGCCCCACCCGTCGGACTAAACAGGTGCGGTACGCGCAATCATGAGGCAGTGATCCGCAAAAGGTGAAAATACGCCGCCGATAAGGGGCGGGCCATTCATTTTAGTGAAGTGGCCCGCTTTAACGTCAAGACTGACGGTTGCATCACGGTCAACCCCATTATTTTTCAACAGGAGTTCCATCGACAACGAGTTGATCAACCTTTTCATGGTAGAAGCAGAGGAGTTGGCGAATTTTCGGAATTTCTGGGATTGGCTGCGGATAACCCCACACGATGTCCGGGTGGACCTCGTCATTGACTGTCGCCGACCAGTATGAGGCGGTGCCTTTGTAAGGGCAAACGGTGTGGGTATTCGTAGGTGTCAGGTATTCCATCCGTACGTCTTCGCGAGGGAGGTAGTAGCGCGTCGGCATTCCCGTTTCGAAAACGAGTACCGGTCGATGACTATCTGCCAGCAACGTCCCGCCAAGATAGATTTTCACGTGACGCGAACTCGGAATCGCGTCCACCCGTTTAAATGGATCGCGCGGGTGCTTGAAGACTTCTTCCTCTTCCTCATACCAATGGTCGACCTGGTCCCAGTAGAAAGCGCGGTAGTCTTTAATTTGTTCACATGCTGGCAACGGATGCGTGTAACTCCACACCGCGTTTTCGGATTCCCGATCGCCAGCCTTGATGGTCCAATAGGATGCTTGGCCTTTATAGGGACACGTTGTGGTGTGGTCGGTCCGCTTCAGCCACTGGTCATCAACGTCCTCGCGCGGAAAATAGTACACCGGCATTTGATTGCGTTCCCGCAATAGCAGCACGCGCCGGCTGTTGGCGATTGTCTGACCGTTGAAAACGACCCGCACCCAGCGGGGGCTCTCGAGTATTTCGAGGACTTGTCCTGTAGGCAGCCCTGGTGTGGCATTGTACTTCATTGTCATCACCCACCCTCGTTAGTGAATTGTTAGATCGTTAAGAGCCCATACGAACTCTGGGATCGATCCAAAGATACAACAGATCCGTCACCAGGTTGGCGAGAATGATCCAACCTGCCCCAAAGAGGACTGTACCGACTATGAGTGGAATGTCGAGGTTTTGGATGGCCATCCATGCCTGCCAGCCGATCCCGGGCCAGCCAAATACGACTTCAACGACGACGACGCCGCCCATAAAGTAGCCCCAGTCCATTCCCATTTGCGTGAGTAGAGAAGGTAGGACGTTGGGGCCGATGTGGCGAATGACCACTTGGCGATAGGAGAGGCCCTTGGCCTGTGCCACGCGGACAAAAGGCTGGTCCATCACGTCGAGGACGCGGGCGCGCAAAAGACGTGCGTAATAGGCCGCGCCCCCAATACCTAGTGTTAGAGCGGGTAGTAATAGGTGGGCGGCCCATGGCGCGCCATAGCCTCCGATTGGCAGTAGTTTTAGGCGATATCCCAAAAGAAAGAGAAGCACTGTCCCCACCCAAAAGGGCGGCATCGCCAGTCCTAAAAACACAAACCCCGAGGACAAGTGGTCCCAGATTGAATGCCGCTTAAATGCGGAAATGAGACCTAAAGGCAATCCGATCAGTACTTCTAAGATGACGCCGCCAATAGTGAGTAGAAGAGTCGCAGGGAAATGCTGCCATAAGAGCCTGATGACGGGCACATCATATTGTATGGACGTGCCAAAATTTCCGCGTACAACCCGTCCGATATATCGTAAGAATTGCCAATACACCGGTTGGTCTAATCCGAGCTGGTGACGAATGATTTGGATGGTGGCGGCGTTAGCATGGGGACCGGCGATAGCGCGGGCCGGATCCGCGGGAACCAAGTAAATCAGAAAGAACGTGATGGCTCCAACCATGAGGAGCTCTATCACGGCCCATCCTAGACGCCTTAATGAATAAACGACCATCGTTTACCTCCGTACTTTCGGTGTGCGGCTGAGTTGTTCAGCCAGCGCCTCACCAGTCATCGAGAAAGCCGCGACGGTTAGGATAATCGCCAACCCGGGCCAAAACATGAGCGATGGATCGCTGCTGTAATAGTTTTGCGCTTGCGCGATCATGAGCCCCCAATCCACTTGCGGCGATTGCACTCCAGCCCCTAAAAACGATAAGCCCGAGGCCAGCAGCACGACTTGGCTCACCGTCAGAGTGAAACGGGCGACGGCCGTGCGGATGACTTGAGGCAGGACATGCACCGCCATCACGCGCAGGTCCCGGGCACCCAGGGCCCGTGCCATCGCCACGTACTCAGCCTCTCGAATGGTGAGAACTTCCTGACGGATGAGCCGTGCCGTGTATGACCAACTGACAAACACGATGACGCCAATAAGCGAGCCGAGGTTGGGCTCTGTTACCATCACCATGGCAATCGCCAACAGGGTAACGGGAAGGCTCATGACAATGTCGGTAAACCGGGCAATGAGGTTGCCCCAAAAGCCCTCCCAATACGCGCTGGCAATGCCCACAACCGTTCCAATCGCGGTGGCGAAAAAGCCCGACACTCCGGCGATTAGCAAGGTTACCCGTCCGCCGTACAGCAGACGAGAGAGTTCATCGCGGCCATACGCGTCAGTGCCTAGTGGAAACACTCTGCTGGGCGGAAGCGGTGTCCCCGCCGCCGTTAGCCCGTTTGGGAAGAGTGTAGCCGGATTGTGCGGGGCCAATTGGGGTGCGAATAGAGCTATTAGCGTCAGAGCAACAATGAGTCCTCCGCCCACGACGAGCCCAGGTGGCAGGTTGCGGCGCCATTGCGCCACCAGGGTCTCGTATCGCGTCATGCTCGAAATTCCTCCCAGGCGGAACTAGTCATCACCGGTTACCGCGAATAAAACGCGGCGAAGATGGCGGGGCCGAATACCGGGTTGTGGAGATGAGGATGAATGCGGGTTGAATAAAAGATGGTGGTCATCGGTACATACAGAGGTACGTAGGCCGCATCCTTCATAGCCTGTTCGTCTGCGTTCTTAAAGGCTTTGGTGCGTTGTGGGCCCAATGGCATGGCCTGGGCTTGTTTCGCCATCTGATCAAGCTTGGTGTCACATAAAAAGGCTGGATTTGAGCCTCCCACCACAGCAGCGCTGCAGCTGGTAAATCCATTGATGAAATCGGCCGCGTCTGGATAATCCATAAACCAAGAGTACGTCAGCATCGGTATTTGGGCCACGGCGGTCGTTTCTTGCGGCAACGGCTTTAAGTGTACCGTGATGCCAATTGCTTTCAGATCGTTTTGAACTTCTGTCCCAATCACTTCCCCATCCGGACCCTCCGCCGCCATTCCTAGCGTGGTCGTAAATCCCTGCGGGAATCCCGCCTGATCGAGAATCTGCCGGGCTTTAGTGGGGTTGTATGGATACATATTGGGAATATCTTTCTCAAATCCCGGAAGCGTTTTCGGCAATATGCCGTTAGCGGGGGTGCCTCGATTTTGCAAGAGCCGCACCAGGTGCTGCTTATTGATGGCCATTTCCACCGCTTGACGAACCGCCAGTTTATTAAATGGTGCGACCCGTGTATTTAAAGCGAGGAGGTAAATTCCGACGTTCGCAAACTTCACCATATCCTTAGACCATTTGGGATTGCTTTGAAGCCCCGCGTACTGCGACGATGGGATGCCGTCAAAAATCCAATCCGCTTGCCCCGATTGAACTCGGAGGATGCTTGTGCTGGGGCTGACGCCCATATCGACCACGAGACCGGAATATCGAGGTTTTTGGGCGAGGGTGTAGTGCGGGTTAGGCGCTAACGTCATTTTGGTGCCGACTTCCCATGTGCGCAAAATCCAGGGACCGTCCGTGACGGGCTTGGTGCTAATTTGGCTTACCGCGGCCGGATTAATCGGGAATCCTGCCGGGGTGGCCAAGATTTCCGGAAATGCTGAGTATGGTTTGCTTAAGTGGTATTGGATGGCTAGCGGGTTTACCACGGTGACGCCTGAGAGAGTCTTGGCTTGACCAGATTCGTAGGATTGGGCGCCTTGCAGCATGGTCCAAAGATAGCCGTCAGGCGAACCGGTTTTTGGGTTGAGTTCGCGCTTGAGAGAATCGGCAAAATCCTGGGCGGTTATGGCACTCCCATTGCTCCATTTGAGGCCCGGCTTGAGGTGAATGGTGTATGTCAATCCATTATTGGAAACTTGCGGCATACCCGACGCAACAGCGGGAACCATCTGCGCGGAGGCATTGAGCATGTAGAGTCCGCGATACAAAAGATAACCCGCGTTCCATTCGTCGCCGCTATAAATTTTGTTGGGATCAATCGTGCCAACTGTTCCGGACATGGTTGCCACCAGAGGGCTTTGGGAGTGTGTCGTACCTTCCGAGCCTGGGGCTTGGCCCCCGGTCGTTCCGCATCCCGCTAGAACGAGCGCTAAGGAAATCAGCCCGAATCGCTTCCATTGAGCAAACATTTGTGAAGCCTCCTTAAAATATTTGAGATCACAGGTGGCTGGACCGCTTTTCGTTGGGGGGACACGGGACTCCAAGGATAGCCCAGAGCAGTTTGAAGTGAGGCGGTGCACCATTTCACAAGCACGGACTAGGGTGGGCCGGTACGCCCAGCGCAACGCAAGTTTTTTCAGCCATCAATAAATTTTATCAGATGCTTCGTAAAACTTCCCATTCAGGGTCGAGATATAACGCGCTGACGTTGTCGGGCGGAAAGAAGAGGCGGCCGCATAGGCCCGGACCGTCGTTGCCGTGGGGCTCTTGCGCCCGGTCCCCGGGGACGTCACACGGTGGTCGTTTTGCTCCATTCGTAAAGAATTTAGGAGTCTCTGTTGCCTGGAATCGTCCGTGATATGGCCCATTTAATAATGATTTTGCCAGTGGCCCAGCCACGGGTTATAGACGTGGGGGAATAGGGTGAGGAGGGTCAGGGTAGACGAAGAGGCTGCCCTGACCTACCATACGCACCGGGGTTAAATTTCTTCGATATCGGCATCCCATTGGACATCGATGGCGTTTTTGACACTTTCGTGAGCGGGGCATCCTTGGGCATGAACCTGGAGAGCCCGTTCGGTTTCTGGACGTTGATCTTTGGGGACAGCCAGCCGGTAGTGCATGATAATTTGGGTGATATGAATGGTTTTGTCTTCTCCTTCAATGACTCCTTCAACCGTTGCCGTGTATCGTGTACGGTCGAACTTGACATGGCGCGCTGCCAGTGCGCCGGCCAGGGTGCCATACATTCATCCGCCGACCGCAGCCACGATGTGGTCTAGCGTCGAGGCCATAGGCACGCCTTCGCTCACGCCGTAATATTCGCGTAAATTTCCCTGCATCCCATAGACTACGGGAGCGGGAACCTCGCCCATGTACGCGTGACGTAGCCCGTGCCGATACTCTAATTGGTTTCGCGAGATGTACCGAAAAGCCTTTGCCAATCGACGTTCCTCCTTTAGGGACCATATCGCTGGCTGCACGAGTTCGCCGATAATCTCTGGCAAACCGGGGATCCCCTACGCCAGCCTCGTCTTCCGCACTAATGTGACACAAAACTTTGAAACTCACAATAGATTGTCTATTGTCGCACATTGAAAACGCAGATTTAGGTTATGGCGTTTTGCTAATTCCACAGACCCATGGGGACGGGGTGAGGTTTCCTGGTGACTATATGGACAGAAATTGGAGAACTCGAGCGCTGAATAGCGAACTCGTTGAATAGGCGAATCTTGCTGGATGAATCGGATGGTGCGATGGGTAATCGCCAAACCCGCCTATCCCTGGGTGAACGGATCCTCGTGCTGGTGATGGACGTGTTGTCCGGGAAAACCCCGTTGCAGCGGTTTGCAACGGAACGAACCGGGCAGTAGGCGGAATTGTTCTCGTCGTTCCGATGCGGACCAATATTGCGGACCCACCATCAGCCTATCGCTAGTGCGAAAGGGGGCGAGAGTCTCGCAAGACATCTTCACGATCGGTCGTGTCCATAATAACCGGTAGAGACCGTGATGTAGCGGACACACCGGGCGAATTACCAGCCTTTATGGATTGGCCCGCTGGAGCGAGCGTTTCAGCAAGCCCCGTGGGTTAAGATGTCTTGCACACGTGCGGATGGGCGTGGGCAGACTAAACATTTCGGCGAAACATTCCCTCAATCATCAATTTAATGAGTTGATCAGGACGATCGCTAAAAAGATATTTTATTACGTAGCCCAAAAGAGTACCCGCTTGGGCGAACACTGGCGTAAAAAAGACGCTGGTTTCCCACTGCGTAAGTTTCAAACGATCTCTGCCGACTAGCGAGAGCAAATGGAGAGCCCATGCCGACTCCCCGCCAAATAACAGGAGCAACACACCGCCAAAGACCACGCGCATCCAACGTTCGTGCCGTGTCTGGTCTTTTAGCGGGCCCATTAGTTGAGTTACCAGAAGTTTTCCGTGAAAGGCTCGCTGCCGCAGAACATCGGCCTGAGCGTCAATGAGAGTGGAATCATCAGGCTTAGTATCCTCATCGGGAACCAGTAGGGATTCCAGTTGACTGCGGTACCAGAAACAATGGACGGATTTGCCATTATCGACGTACGTACAACCCATCTTCCAACCGAATGCGCATGGCTTCGGCGGAGACTCCGAAAATGCTACCTAACGCAACAGCGTCGGACACAGGTCCGTATTCTCGAACCAGCGTCTCGGGCATCAGCAAAGCGGCCGCAAACTGATTTGCCTCGCGTTCTTCGATCGACGAGTCCCCAGCACGCCGAAAAACCGTCCGAATCGTGGACTGACTGTCGCGGAACCCACCGTTGTCGCGTTTCCCTCGAAGATGGAGAATATAGTGGCCCAATTCATGGGCGATGGTGAAGCGCTTGCGGGTTTTTGGTTCGTCGCGGTTTACGTAGATAGAAAACTGGCCATCTCGCCCGATAATCAGCCCCGAAACCCCGGATTCCGTGAAAAGGGTTTCGCGAACCTCGACCCCTTCGCGGTTGCACAATTCGATAATGGGAACCGGGACGGTTTCAGCCATGTCGTGCTGCCGGAGCAAATCTAGCGCAACATCTTTTACGCCCACTCTAGCACCTCCCGGATTGGGAAAAGGAACCATGTGCCCCACGATTTTCCTCCCTCATTGTATCTTTGTCCTTTTGCATTGGTAAAGTGTCCCTGCCTCACCATGTTATGCAGAGCATCTCGACAACAGATGTAAATGCTGTCGTTCTGGCTTGTGCGTGCCTGCCCCCGACATAGCCAAACGAAGCCCTCGGGGTAACGAGATATTTTTGAGACATGCCATTGCGCTATTCTCAAGAACACATATTTAACGCGAAGACATCAGCTCCGGAGGCGACAGTTTACATGGACCAGCACTGGTATTTTCGTTCCGCAGAAAAACTAAGGAGGCCTAATGACTGGTCGAGTTAAGTTATGCCAAAGGTGTGGCGGAGGTTCTTTACATACGCGAAGGGGCTCCCTTTCGATTAGACTAAAACGCGCGTGAATTAAGGTGGTGGGGGTGGCGGGCAAACGCCGTTTTCTGGCGTGCCCAGGCAACGATTGGACAGGTGGAGCAGGAAAAAGCGTATGGCCAGCCGACACGGATGCTTTCGGCGGCGACGATCCTAAAGAAAACATCGCTGTGTGGCGTGCGAGATCCAGTTCCTTACTTGAATGCCGAGGTCGCATGGCTTAACCGAGATGACCACAACCATTGCCCAGCGGGAACATCCTTTGGCCGTTACCGGTCCGCCCGCGGTGAGTCTAGGATGGGATACACTTGGGCTACTATTTGTCGTAAAGGCTTAGACTGTGGATACTAAATGTGTAGCCGCGTCCGGAATCAAGGGACAGGAGGACCAGGATGGCTAACAAAGTTGCAATCTATCATGCCCCAGGGTGAGTGTCGTGTGGTGCGGCCATGCGGTTTCTGGCCGATCAAGGAGTGCCCTTTGATGTGAAGGATGTCGTAGCACATCCAGAGTACTTGGAAGAGCTTTTGGCGTTGACGAACGGTGCCCCGGGGACGCCAGTGATTGTGATCAATGATATTGTTTATCGTGGTTTTGATCGGGGAAAGATTACACGCGCTTTAAATCTTGGTTAGGAGGAGCCTAATGGCACGGACTGTACAATGCCCGGATTGTAGGGAGGACGTTCTTGTGCCGGCCCAGATCCAAGTCGGGAACCGGTTCGAATGTCCCCGATGAGCGGGGACTTATCTCCGGCTCGGTGAGTCGGATGAGGGGTGGACCGCCACCCGCGTTTATGTCGTAAGTTGTCCCGACTGCGAGGAGGAGATTGAACTCAAAGCCGGCGCGAAAGCGGGGGACCATTATCGGTGCTGTGGCCACGATTATGTGCTGACGTGGGATTACGGGAGTTATGCCCTAGAAACCTCTTAATGCGCATACTAATTTGCTGAAGTACTGAGCGAAAACCCAGGCCCTCTATTAAAAGCTTCGGTTTTCTCCCTTTATGGCAGATAATCGGCCAGCATGGTTCGGGCTTGGGACGCAAATTGGGGAACCGTCTTTTGCAATGAGTTGAGGGATTCCAGGGACCGAATTCAGGGGCCTATGTCTGTTCGACGCCAGGTTCTTGAGGACACGGAAACGACGCAAGCTCCAAATGGTAGCGCAAAAAATTGTCTGGATGCTGAACGTCGGTGTCACAGAATCCCGCTGGCATATGGAAATCTTTCAGGTTGGCCGTAACCAAGACGTCTGCTCTGCAGGCAATCGCGGCAGCGAGTACATGGCGATCCTGTGGCGCATTCGGCATCCCGGCAATCATATGGACATCGTGGTTGCGCTCGACCATGGCATCGGGGAAAGCGTCCTGCATGATGCCGAGCAAATAGCGCACGCCAGCTTCGGCTTTGGAGCCATCGACATGGGATCCGACCTCCCAAACGCATTATACGCATCAACTGAAATAAACGTAACATGATCTTCCGGAATACTTTACGTGGTGAATAATGTTATCCGGCTCGAGGGATACGCATGAAGAACGCCTAACTCACGCAGCGATTCCAACCATGCTTGCACAAACCAGCGGGTGATTCCAAAGGCCCAATCAATGAGATTTTGCACAAAACCGGTTGAATCCCTTGAGATGAGGCAGAAGACCATTCAACCCTAGATTGTAAACAGCCATTTTTTGCATGAGACTAGAGGGAAGTTTTATTGTGTTAAGAGTGGCCGCCGTCAGCCTTGATTCCACAGCCCAATAAATAAAAGCCACGAATGTATAGCCGTTACGCCGGATATGGGCGCAACTGCCATCAACAGCGTGTCGTACAAGAACCCATTGTGGCACTTTGGACGTAAAATTCTCCGGATCAGCACCGACTTCAACGACATAACCCCTATCCCCGCATCATCAACTATTTTGGTTTTGGATGATGCCTGGGAAATGCCTTGACTAAAGCCAGCAAATGCTAACCTACCTTAAGAGCCTATTTTTGCTGCCACCCGATCCCAAGCCGCCTGAAAGGCCGCCTCTGGGATATATCCATAACCATCCCGACTAAAAGGCGCGAAAGACGCTTGAAACGTTTCCAGCACCTGCTGCTCCTGCCTGGTCGCCTGATGATGCAAACGGTCATATTGCGCTTTTTCCAAATACGGCACAACCGTATTGGCATTTGATATCCCTAACCGGGAGAGAGGTAACAACGCACTAACTAGTGAGCCAATCCCTTGATTGGACCAAGCCTCTGCCGCCGCCACATGACCTTGTGCCAACGCACTGTCCGCCTCGCGAAATAAGGCAAATCCGTACATCACGTCTTCCTGGGCAGTTTGTCGCACTGCAAAGGCCGGGGACATCCGACCAAACCATATTCCCAGTACACCGCCCAGAATAAAGAGGCCGGCGCCAGCAGCCACCCATTGCCTTTTGGTCATTTTAATTCCCCCACGAAACAGAGCCTCTTTCATATCTTAGCTGACAATGAAGGCTCGTGCTTCCAGTCCTTTCATCCCTAAAAGAGTTAACAAAGACGGTCACGTGTTGTGGAATAACCTTGTCATCCGGCCATCCTGCAAAAGAGCAGAATTAGCCTACCGCTATCATCGTTACCGTAGCTCCGTCCAGCGCGTCTAACCGTGCAACCTGCATTTTCACTCCTGAGACTCGACTTCGTCGACCGAATCTTCATGCCATCCCCAAAAGCTTCGAGTAAGGACCACGGGCTGATCGTCCCTTCCTCAAATTCGACCAACTCGACGCATACTTCACACGATAGCCACCCTAGTGATCCCCATGTTCCATCGCGGCGAAACAACAGGAATGCCAAGCGTTCTGTACGTGCAAGCATTGACTACTTAAAATGGAAATGCCGCCCGCGATAAGCCCATAATACGCACGCATATTCCACATCATAATCGTGCGCCGTGATGACTGGTGCAGTATTTAATGCCACGTCGCCCGCAGAATAATCATGGCGACTCCTAGAAGAAGGGCAGACCCTAGTAACGTTATATTTAGGCCTTGCGGGTTTCTTGCTAATGCCGCGGCTCCTAGTGGTCCAATAATTTGCCCAAGTCCAAAGGCCGCTGTCATTGCCGCGATAACCCGGTGGCTAGATGCCGGTGCGGCCTTGCGAGCCGACACCAAGCCAAGGGCCGCAATAGCCATAAATGTACCGCCAAAAAGCAGAGCACTTACAATAGCTATTGCATCATTGGCACCTAAAGCAGGCAGCAGCACACCGACTGCCTCAATCCCATAAGCTGCCAACAAAGCCGTTCGGCCCCCCCACCGCTGAGCTGCCCGAGCCCATAGTATGGTAGATGGAATAGCAGCCAGTCCCACCAGGATCCAACTAATATCACCCAACATTTGGCCAGCTGATCGGAAAAACTGGGTAATAAAGGTCGCCATGATAATATAGCCAAGTCCTTCAAGTCCGTAAGCCGTGATTAATCCCCAAAGTTTAAGGGACTCGCCAGAAGAAGGCAAGGCGCGCCGTTTCGCCGTTGCCGCAGGCGCTACCAGGGGGCGCATGGACAGCACCGCGGCGACACTTAAAGTGACACCTACCAAGCCGAGTCCAATCCAACCAATCCGCCATCCGCCAATTTGCGCCCACCACGGTCCTAACAACCCGGTGAGAACAATTCCCGATCCGACCCCCGCATAGAGCATGCCGGCCCGCTGCTCCTGACCATGGGTAGCAAGCCAGTCCAACACGAGACTCGATACAAAGACCTGCGCCCATGCACTAAATACCCCTGCAAGTACTCGCCAGATAAGCCACCAGAAAGCGTTTCCCGTCAGTCCCATGGCCATAACACTAAAAGATACGACTAAAAGCGCTGTCGCTGCCCATGACAGCCGAGTCCAGCGGGCGGATAAGGGAAGAGCTCCTGCCGTTAAAGCTCCCAAAAGGTAGCCGCCATAATTAGCGGACGCCACCAATCCCGCAAAGGCTAACGACCAATGCAACTGTTGCTGCATAGCCGGCAATAGCGGCGTATACGCAAATCTCCCTATGCCCATGGCTACTGCTAAACTAAGAATGCCGCCAATTAGTGGACTAACCCGATAAATAGAAAGAGACTCCCGCTCGCTGGTCACGTCCGACGCTCCTTATATTCTCATCCAATCTACGCGTTTTATGATACTGAAGGATATAAACGATGTATAATGATGGTTAAAGATATCATTCATCATTTGTGGTGATGGAGGAGTGTTGTGGAGTATAAAGATCTCCTGATCTTTTATCGCGTCGCCCGCCTCGGCAACATGACCCGGGCCGCCGAAGAGTTAGGCTATGTTCAATCCCATGTTACCGCCCGGATTCGCAAACTAGAAGATGAGCTAGGCCGGCCCCTATTTGAGCGTACTAAGCATGGCGCCATACTAACAGATGACGGAACCCGCTGGCTCCCCCAAGTCGAAACACTATTAACGCAGTGGGAGCACACTGCCCAAGCGCTCGATGCGCCCGGCACGCCAAGCGGGTTTTTGCGTCTCGGTTCATTGGAGACAACGGCGGCTGTTCATGCGGCGGGATGGTTGGCAAGATATCATCAGCAATTTCCCGAAGTCGACTTATCTTTAGAAACCGGAACGACCGACGAACTACTGCAGCGGGTCGCCCACCGCGATTTAGATGCGGCCTTTGTGGCAGGCGCAATAAGCCACCCACGGATCTCGCATCGGGTCGTGGCCGTAGAAAATCTTCAGGTAATTATGTCATGTAATACTAGCTGGTCAAACATATGCCAGTCAGGAAATTTGGTGATGGTCACATCTCATCAAGGCTGCGCCTATCGCCACCAATTTGAAACTTGGCTGAGATCCCAAAATATCAAACCTACGCGCGTGATGGAGTGTGCTAGCATCGAAGCAATTTTACAACTCGTGGCTGGGGGACTGGGCGTAACCCTGCTGCCAAAGACTCTAGTTGAACCACTGTCTTCCCGAATAGCTGTGCAGTGGCAGCCTATCGACGATGCATACGGAAAAATACCCACGTCTATTATATGGAGTAAAACACGACCGCCATCCCACGCCCTGCAGGCTCTGCTGGAGATTTTTGAAAGGCTCGCCGACCTAGCCTAAGCATTCAAAGCGAGATATTCCCATCATGAAGAGTAAGCGCTTGGCGGGCCGCGGCCTCTACTTTATCTCTCGGCGCCCGGAAACCTTTACGATGGTTACCGCTAAAACTGCCGCCTGGGCGGCGGGTGAATGGAATTTGTTGGATGCAGTGGTACATCGCCGCGACGCGGCTCCGTACTGGATCTCCGAGCAGACTGGTGAATTTGCCGACCAGCCGTATCGCCTGGTCGTCCACCGGTCGAATACGTTGGATCGGCGGCGGGCGCGCGCCCTGGAACGCCGCAGCACTTTTGTGCTCATCACCACATCCCGTCCCTCCAATTGTCAGCACGCGATCCGCTCGTCGAATACAAGGGCCAAGTGCATGTCGGGGGGCACTTCCACTTCCTCAAAGATGCGCTCTTCGTGGATGCCCTTATGTCAAAAATCCTGAAGGTGTGGAAGCTTTAGGGTATGTCATTTTAATGGCATGCCTTTTGCATAGTTTGGTGGAGTGACGTCTCCGACTATCGGCTGTCCCCCTTCCGTCCTCCGTGTGCCGCGTCCTGACGCGGCCCACCGGTCACGAAGTGGTCTGCCACCTTCAGAGATTACAGATCGTGCGCACAGACACCGGCGAACGCTATACTTCCTTGCCGCCCATATTACATTCGACAATCGAGGCACTCTCTTAGGGGTGTTGTAGGCTTTTAAGAGTACAAAAACAACAAATCGTATAAATCGACGATAAGACGCTATGGGTCAGCGTTGTTTCTTCACGGGGTTGTTTGACCTGCCAATTTTGGGCTTTCATTCTTCATTGGCCGTCTGCTTCGTACAATATGGCGAGGTGGTGCCGTGCTTATTTTGGTGTTGAGCGGGGGCGGTTTGTGGTCTTGCGCGGGAATTGGGGCGGCGGCCGCTTTACGGGATATGAGCATTACCGTGGAAGGGTATGTGGGAACGTCCGCGGGCGCTCTAGTGGCAGCTTCTTTAGCGGCTGGGCGCAGCCCCGAATGGCTGCGTGACGCCGCCGCATCGCTCACCGCGCGTGATTTTCGCCTGGACTGGCGTGCTTGGGCAAGAGGAGCGTTAAAGCGAGAGGTGCCGGTGTCACTATTTAGTGCTTCAGCATTTGATGAGCGGTTGGCCTTTTTATGGCACGGCATGAGTTGGGAGGCGCTTAAGGCTCCGCTATGGGTCACGGTGACCTCTCTAGTACGGCGCCAGGTGGTGGTGTTTGGTTCCCATAAGCCTGAAACTTCTACAGGGAAGCTCTGGGACTTAATCTGGCGCGGGCAGGATATTGACCTGGTTACGGTGCTACGGGCGTCCGTGGCTGTGCCAGGATTGTTTCCGCCTGTAGGTGTCCCAGGAGATTGGTATGTCGACGGGGGCGTTGCCGATGACTATCCGCTCGATGTCGCCGCTTGGGTAGGTGCGTCACAAATCATTGGAGTTTGGGTGGATGAGAGCTCAGCCCTGTTGTGGCCCCCCCGATATCATGGAGGTCATGTGGTGATGGCCGCGCTTGCGGCCATGATACGGCAATTAACCTTGGCGCGGCAAAAACCGATTGATGTCCCCTGGGTGGATGTGCGCATGGAGATGGAAGGGGGGCATCGGGTATTTGGCCGTGTGACTGAAATCATTCAGGAAGGCTATGATGCCACCCGTGCCAGTGAAGATCGGATCCGTATGATTTTGGATAATAACGGCGGAAGCATGGGATCGTGAGTCTGCTCTGGCTGGGAACCGAATTTTTATGAGACGTTTATAATATCTCTTAGAAATAACTCGTGCATCATTCAAGGACGGCGGTACGGATGGCTCACTCACTCCAGCCCCGTGTGTCGCCTTCGCTACGACAGCAATGGGGTCTGCAAGGTTATTGGTTTTCATTTAACTTTCAGGGTTCCGCGCTGTTAACCATCGTCGTGCCGGAAACGGTCCTCCGTTTTTCTGGTCGCGCATCCCACACGGGACTGCTTGCGCAGATCGCCACCCTGGTGGCCCTTGCCGCCATGATTATGTCTCCTCTTACCGGAGTGTGGTCTGACAAAGAACGGCGCCAGCACGGGCGCCGAATAGGCCTCTTATGGTGGGGAACGGGCTTTAACGTGGCGGGGTTGATAGGCGCCATATGGGCCCATTCCTTTGTTGTCATGTCATCGTGCATTATTACGGCGATTTTAGGGCAGACCGCCGCACAATCGGCCTATCAGGCCATGATGCCAGAGGTGGTGCCGCGCCAACGATGGGGCAGGGCCTCGGGATACATGGGGCTGGCAAGCCTTTCCGGTTCGATTGCCGGGTTGGGGATCGCGGGATTTTTAGCGGTTGACGACGCCTATGCCTTTATGGCGGCGACCGCGCTGGCTGGCGCCCTGTTGACCACCTGGGCCGTTCCTGCTAAGCTCGCCCATTCTAATCCGGGCCATGCTGTGGTGCGCAATCATGATATTTTTGTGCGCGTCTTTATGGCTCGCTTCGCCTTGATGTTTGGCCAAACCTTGCTCATGACTTATGTGCTGTATTTCTTTCGCGATGTTTTGCATGAAGCCCGTCCCGCGGCCGGGACCGCTGTTATTGCCGGACTAGCCATGGTAGGCGCGGTCGTTTCCACCGTATTGTTGGGGATCGTGTCGGATCGCGCTAAAAATCGGGCGGGACTAGTAGCAATGGCCGGGATTCCCATGGCGACCGCCGCGCTGGGATTTTCCTTATGGCCCAAAGCGGATTGGCTGCCTCTTTGGGCGCTGTTGTACGGTGCGGGTTATGGAGCGGTTTTGTCTGTGGATTGGGCGTTGGCATTGGATTCCATACCGGATTTAGGCAATGTGGCGCGGGATTTAGGAATTTGGGGAATCGCTTCAGGATTGCCTCCGGTGCTAGCGCCTGCCGTGGGTGGATGGGTGCTGGCGTGGTCCTTGCCCCTGGCATCCCGCTATCGAATATTGTTTTTATTGGCGGGCCTCACATTTGTGGTGGGCTCCCTCATCGTGTTGACGGCGCGCAAGCAACCTTTGCCGCGGGAGTGGTCATGGCCGTTGGCGGGCCTCGTGCTGTGTCTTTTATTGGGATATACCCGGCTTCGCTATCGTATTTTCTTGTCGGGTCGGCTAGCTCGCGAAGCCCCATCACTTTTGGTGGTAGCCAATCATGCGCATGATTTGGAGGGAATGGTTGTTCCCGCTGCCGTGGCTCGTTTGCGGGGGATTCGCAAGCCAGTCATTTCGGCCGGGTCCGCTCGCATCTTTGAACCGGGATTTATGACCGAGCGTATTCCCGGGCGCGTCTCTCGCTTTTTCGCGAGGTGGAACATTGGTTCCATTATGCGACTTTTAGGGGTGCGCCCGATTGAAGACCACCCCTTGTCGCGGCCTTTGGCTAGCTGGGCATATTTAGTGTTCAAGAATTTTGGCAATCTATCCATGAGCGAGGTGTTCGAATCGCGCTACATTCCTCCCGGGATGGCCGGGGAGGCGCGGCTTTCCGCTTGCTGGACCCCCCGGCACATCCGAGCCTGTCGCGGGGAAGCAACCATTTCGGCGTTAACGGCGACATATCGATCCTGGGTACGAGACCATGTTCGCGCACAGGTGGAAGACGAAATGGCGGTATTCCACGGTCTTTTGCGTCGTGGTTATGCCGTGTACACCACTCCGGAAGGGCGATTTAGTGAAGACGGACATCTTCATCGCTTTCGAAAGAGCCTCGACCTCATGCGGGCTGCCAGCGGTTCATTATGTGTCGTGGGAGTGAGTTACGACGTTTTTTGGCCCGGAAAGCTCACGATGCTGGTAAACTTTGAATCGCCTCGCTGGCCAGCGAATCTTGAAGAGTCGATTATTGCGGCCCGTCCCATTACCGCGTGCCATTTGGTCATTCAAGCCTGGCTGGGACGGCCTCATGTTCACTATGAGGAAATCATCGATGAGGCCTTGATGCTATTACGCCGCGTGCAGGGACAGGCGGTGCTCTCGCCGGATCTTCGCCACGAGCCCGTCCGGGTATTGCGGGAGGTGCTGCAGGAATTATTGCGCCGTTCACAACAGGGAGGCCCGGTCACCGACCCGCGCTTTCCTTTTGTGCCTGACTTCATCGCATACTACAGCAATCAGTGGACGGATCTGCTGCGGGTATTGGAGCGGGCGATCCCGTCGGAACGGCGCGGTGATTATGCGTCACTCTCCTAACTGATAGACCACCTTGAGGGTTACGGTATTTTGCTGTTGTCCCGGCAAAATCGGAGTGTTCGCGGCGCTATGGGCAGTGGCAAAAGCCAGCTGGGGGATTATGCCGCTGTTTGTTTGAACGACCACCGATCGCGCTCCTAGTACTTTTTCACCCAGGCTTTGGGCAATGCTTAGGGCTTGACTATGGGCATTCTTGAGGGCGTCCCCATAGGCGGTTTGGTTGTTGGATCCTTCTGGCGCCGTGAAGTTTATTCCGTTAACTTGATTGGCGCCTTCCGCCACGGCTTGGTCAATAACTTTTCCCGCCAGGGCGACGGTCGTGTTAATCGTTAAATTATCAGACACTTGATAGGCGGTGATGGCGGGCGGATTAGCCTGGTTGTACTGCGGGCTGACGTAAAGCCCATTGGTGGACATGGCTTTTTTCGGCACGCCCAGTTTTTCCAGGGCGGCGATCACCTGCCCCATCGTCTGATTATTGGTGGAAAGAGCTGTTTGCGCCGAAGCCGCTTGATTTTCCACCCCCAGGGTGATTTGCGTGGTGGTAGGAGTGACCAGGGTGGTGGCGGAACCGTAGACCGTGACCTGTGTTTGACTAAGATGACTAGCGTGTGCTGGCGGCGATCCACTTGCTGTTGTCAGGAGCATGGCGCCAATGCCGGCTGCGGCAATGGCCGCGCCGCTGTATAGAATTTTTTTCATGAGGATCCTCCTTTGAACTATGTTTATGCTCCTCATAACGGCGGTTCGGGGCACGATGTTTCACGGGGATGGAAATCGGGGCGGACGGTTGTGTTAACGACGAGGCATTGCTCTGAGGACAAGCAAGGCGACACGGCCGACTAATTCCCCACCGGGCGAGGGAAGGGGTTGTTGCGACTCGCGGGGTTGGAGGCGAGTCGGAAGTCGCCTTGCAATCGTGTTCCTCATATGGTCTAACGTCTTTTCCTCACGTAAGGTTTCAATGTCGGAAAAAATGGGGCGGATATTGCATGAAAGACACTTGCCAGGTGGTGGGTAAGGTGGGATAACAGGGGTAATGGCAGCGGGAAAAGGTGGCATTGGCCACCATAGGCAGGTAAGAAGCGTGGGGATAATATGTCGGACATTGTGCAAACCCAATATGGGCCGGTAAGGGGAGTGCGATCCCAAGGCATAACCGTTTGGAGAGGGATTCCGTTCGCCGGCCCAACGGCTGGGGCAGGGCGATTTCTCCCCCCACAGCCTCCCCGTCCTTGGACCGAAGTTCTTGACGCCACTCAGTTTGGGCCTGCCGGCTGGCAGGTAAAGGCTCGTGACATTCTTAAGTTTGGTTCGGTCCCCGATCTACAGCAAAGTGAGGATTGCCTTACCCTGAATGTTTGGTCGCCGAAGGCGGATGGCCGACGACGACCCGTGCTGGTGTGGGTGTATGGCGGCAGCTTCGTCATGGGTGGGGGGCGATTGCCGGTTTACAGCGGGGCCTCCTTTGCCGGGCTGGGCGATATTGTGGTGGTTACCTTTAATTACCGGCCGGGACCGTTCGGGTTTTTATATCTTGGCGATATTGGGGGAAACGCTTATTCAACATCGGGAAATGTCGGGCTTTTGGATCAGATAGCGGCGCTGCAATGGGTGCGGCAAAATATTGACGCCTTTGGCGGTGATCCAGACCGCGTCACCATCGCCGGTGAATCGGCCGGCGCTATCAGTGTGAGCGCGTTGCTCACCATGCCCGATGCCTCGGGTTTGTTTCACCGGGCCATTATGCAAAGCGGGGTAGGATTATTGCCGCCTATCGGGGTGGACGCCCGGGTCCGTACCCGGCAAATCTTTCTCGATCGTTTGGGTATACATGATGACGTGTTGGAGCAATTGAGAAGTCGGCCAGCGGAAGAGCTTCACCAACAGAGTGTAGGCTTGCCCTGGGTTCCCATGCTTGATTCAGCGAGCGTGGCAAAGCCTTTTTGGTCCGCGCTGGCAGCAGGCGCCCTTCCTCGCATCCCTATGCTGGTGGGTTGCAATCATCATGAATTTCGCTACTTTATGGAATCGGAGTGGCAAGCGCTGGACCCGCCAGTTATGCAGGCTCGTTTTAACCAAACTCTCGCGGGTCCCGTTGATTCCCGGGTGGTGGACGCATATTGCGGACAGGCTAAGGGACGCGATTTATATTTTGGTTTAGCACGGATTGGCACAGATAAACTGTTTACCGCCCCCACCCATATTTTCGCGGGCATTCAGTCTCCCCGAAGTCCCGTCTGGGCGTATCGCTTCGATTGGAAAAGCCGGGTGGAAGATTTGGAGTTAGGCGCTTGCCACGCGCTGGAGGTGCCTTTTGTATTCAATACCTTGCACGCGCCCGGAGTGCATGATTTTACCGGCTATTCCTCGGACCAGCCCTCGGTCGCGGGGCAAATGCATCGGGCCTGGATTAGGTTTGTGCGTGATGGCAATCCCCAAATCGCTGACATGCCGCCGTGGCCGGCATATTCTCTACAGAAACGGGAAACGATGCTCATAAGTGGGGAAAGTTTGCTCGCTTTTGATCCCGATCGTTTCGCGCGGGAGTACTGGGAGCCATTCTTTATGTCTTCGGCGGGATGAGTTTAAGAGCTTATTAAACAGCACCATCCCACACGGGTCGGGAGTGTGGGATGGTGTATGAATGGAGGATTACTTGGCCATGCCGGGAGGAAGGTATTTGCCAAAGTCGAGTATGTGGCCCCATCCCGCGTCATATCCGGTGTAGAGCCAGATTATGGCCGCTAGTCCCAAGATGATGGCTGTCAGCACGGTTAAGCTGCGGTTGTTGCGCCACTGAATGGCGGGGAGCACCAATAGTCCGCCTATGCCGGTCAGAAGAAATCCCAGGAGGGCTACGGTCGGCTGCGCACCCAGTTTGAGGTCTTGAATGCGTACTCCGATAACAATGGCGTAAATGGCGCCAAAGAAGCCGTAAATGGCGGGAATGAGAGGCTCCCATTCAAAGGTGAGGGTTAGTCCGGCCGCTAGAAACAGCACGCTAAAGTATAGTCCGGGCTCGCCATAGGCGACGTTGAATCCACCTGGAAGGGGCCATGTCAGTACTAAGGGCAGGGCGGTCACAAGACCTAGCAGCCCTACGGCGAAGAATCCGGCGGCCCAGCTCTTACGCGCTTCTTTAGGAGGCTTGACATAGAGGTAATGGGCCAGTAGCGCCAGTCCCGCACCAAGGTTAATCAACATAACGGCGAGATAATCGATAAACATGGCGGTCACGCTCCTTTTTACTTTTCCCGCTATGGCGCGGGTGGTTTCCGGTAATGCTTGCACTGTCATTATCGCGGAGGGGATGTATAGAATCAGGGGGCGGATGGGCAATTTTGCGGGCGCTGGATGGCGAAATATGGAGGGACTAATTGGGCGGCAAGCGGCAAGCGACCAGGGCTATTGGATCCGTCCGTATAGGCCCTTTGGACGTCCGTCCATGATTTATATGCCGTGGCGATTCGCATGGAGCTTGTCGCGGTTAGGTTATCGCCGTAATATTTGAGGGAGTTGGCCCGTGATGAAAGAAGACGCGGGATGATAAATTACGGGTGGAACGTTTTTGTGGAGGGATTAATGTGATTCACGCAGGGGTTAACGCGTTTGACTTTAATGTGCAGCATTTTATTAATGGTGCGGCCGGACATAATCCGTATTTGGATTTGTTCGGGATTGTTCTGGCCAAATTTGCCCCGGAAATTTGGGCCCTTATCTTTTTAATCATGTGGTTTTGGCCGCCTTACCGACGTACTCGGGCTCGCCGTGCCGTAATTTATTCCGTGGTGTCGGGGGCCCTAGCTTTAGTTGTCAATGTGTTGATTTCTCATGTAGCCCCCTATAGACCCCGCCCCTTTGTATTAGAACCCCATCTCGTACATCAGTTGCTGCTGCATGCGCGGGATAGTTCATTCCCCAGCGATCACGCCGCCGGCAGCTTTGGGTTTGCCGCGGGGCTTCTATTTGCCGGGCTTTCGGATGGGGTGTGGGCGCTGTTGCTGGCCTTGGGAGTAGCTTGGGCACGAGTGTTTGTGGGATTGCATTGGCCCACCGATGTGTTGTTTGGCGGCCTGGTGGGTATTGTGGTCGGGCTTCTCGTACTGGCTTCCCGCCGGTATCTGGAATGGCTGGTCACTCTCGTGTTTGCGGTATTGCGCGTGCCGGATACGAATCGGCGGATGCGCCGTTCAAGTTGGGACTAGGGGTCAAGGCATTGGATTATTTTTCCACGGAAGGAGTCGCGCCCATTTAAGGCGAATGTCTTACCGTGGTTGTAATGAACATAGCGGTCATTAATGAGGAGGCGGATTATGACGGAGCAGCTTCCGTATCGGTTGCCGCACACCGTGGTCCCGCGGCGGTACCAATTAGAAATTGAGCCCGATTTACCCCAAGCACGGTTTCGCGGCACGGTGGTTATTGCCATTGATGTGCGTGAAACAGTACGGGAGATTGTGCTAAACGCTCTTGACTTGACTCTGGAATCTGTCAGGCTGAAACGGGCGGGGGTCCCGGCGGTAACTGGTTCGGTTTCCTATAACGCGGACGAGCAACAAGTTATTCTTTCCTGGGATCAGGATATCACGCCAGGCGATTGGGACCTGACCATTGAGTACGCGGGAGAACTTGGCAGCGATATGCGGGGCTTTTATCGAACGGTGGTTACCGGATCGGATGGACAATCCGTGATGATTGCCGCCACGCAATGCGAACAGGCGGATGCGCGCCAGGTTTTTCCCTGCTGGGATGAACCGGAATTCAAAGCGATATACGCCATAACCCTCGTGATTGAACCTAATCTGACGGCTCTTTCTAATGCGCGCGAAATATCCAACACGGTGGACGCTGGCGGAAAGCGCCGGATTGTGTTTGCGGACACCATGGTAATGTCAACCTATCTGGTTGCTTTGATTGTGGGCCCTTACGAGGTGACAAATCCCAAGATGGCGGGGACCGTTCCCGTGAGGGTGGCGGCGCGCCCCGGGTTTTCTCAAATGACGGAGTATGCGCAAGCGACGGCGGTTCAAACTTTACAGTTCTTCGAGCGGTATTTTGGCGTTCCCTATCCCGCCGATAAGCTGGATCATGTCGCCGTGCCGGATTTTGCGGCCGGTGCCATGGAAAACCTGGGCTGTGTCACGTATCGGGAAGAGATCTTGCTGCTGGATCCCGAACGTTCCTCACCGATTGAGCTAAGCCATGTCGTGGAGACCATTGCCCACGAAACCGCGCATATGTGGTTTGGTGATTTGGTCACGATGCGGTGGTGGAACGGCATTTGGCTCAACGAAGCATTTGCCACGTTTATGCAATTATTGGCGGCCGACGCCCTGCATCCGGATTGGGATACGTGGGCGATTTTTAGCCACAGTCGGTCTATGGCCCTCTTGGTTGACGGGCTGGTGTCCACTCGCCCCATTGAATTTCCCGTGGGAAGACCTGTGGAATCATGGGCCATGTTTGATGTGCTGACCTATCAAAAAGGGGCCGCCGTGCTTCGCATGTTGGAGCAGTATCTCGGGCCTGAGGTGTTCCGGCGCAGTATTGTCCACTACTTATCGAAGCATCAATATGGCAACACGGAGACTAGCGATCTGTGGGACGCGCTGGAGGAAACATCGGGTAAGCCTGTGCGGACTATGATGGATTTGTGGGTGTTTCAACCAGGTTATCCATTAGTGCGGGCCTCCCTTGAGAATGAAGGGGCAAACGTGGTGCTAACTCAAAAGCAGTTTCGTTATGCCCAAATCGGGGAGGGTCGATGGCAGATACCTGTCACCGTGGCAATGGGCTTCGAGGATGGTACCCGTCGTCTAGTTCGGGACGTTTTGGGCGACGAGCCCCTCATAATCGCTCTTCCTACGCAGACCAAATGGCTGTTGGTAAACGGAGGTGGATGGGGATTTTATCGCTCCACTTACGATGATGGGCTATGGGCCCGCCTTTTTCCGGCACTGCCGGACATGACCGCCATTGAGCGCTATCAGCTTGCTGATGATATCTGGGCTGCTGTTGAAGCTAATGAGTCTCCTCTTTCGCAGGCCGTTGAACTATGGCGGGCGTTGAAACAAGAGACAGATCCGGATGTGTGGGGAGCGGTGGCACCGAATTTGTTCCGTCTTGAGGCCATGGCCACCGATGAGGAAAGGCGAGTTCTGAGCGGGCTGGTCGATGAAATCGCCTACCCAATATTTTCCGCGCTTGGTTGGGCTCCCCAGCCGAATGAGGACGTGCGGCAAAGCCGCGTACGAGGCCTCTTAGTGCGGTTGCTGGGCATTTTAGGGCAGAATCCGACCGTTCGTGAGGAGGCGAAACGTCGTTGGCGCCAACATGTAGAGGGCGGTGCATCCATTCCCCCAGAATTGCTGACGCCGATTTTGCACGTGGTTGCCCATCGCGGAGACGCCATCGACTGGGATCTGATGTATGGTGAGTTTAAGAAAGCCGCCACTCCCCAGGAGGAACATCGATATCTCTACGCCCTGTCGCGTTTTACTGACGATAATCTAATCCGGCGCACGCTCACCCTCTATTTGTCTGATGAAGTCAAGGCACAGGATGGTCCTTTGGCTTTAGGGCAGCTAATGGGCAATCGGCATGCCAGCCGAATGACGTGGGACACTATTGAAGCCCGATGGGATGAACTGCTCAAGCGGTATCCCGCTCGGATGTTTGAAGCATTTTTGGAGCCGGTGGCGCTCATTGTGGACGAGGATTTGGCCCGGCAGACAGCGGATTGGCTGCAAGCGCACCCCGTTGAGGAAGTTGGCCGCATTATTTCGCAAGCCTTGGAATTTCAGTCGATAACGCAGGCTTTAGCCCGCCGCCTGAAGGGGCGCTTGATAGAGGCTTTAGGGTTGTAATGGCAGAAGTGGAAGCCCCCTTGGTGTCAATGGGCACTAAGGGGGTTTTTAGTTGCCGGGGCGAATGACAGTATATTTTCATGACTAAGGTGGGCGGGCTTGCCCAATGGAGACTTTCGCATTCGGAGTGTTCTCCAAGCCAGGTGATGCAGTGGTTGTTCGTAACGTGGAGGCACTCAACTCAGTAGCCCCGCCCGCGGGATGTAGGGCAGTCAAAATTAAGGCAAGGTCTTACCGCGCATGACCCATATTATTGGTTGCTTATATGTCCCTTGTACATCGCGCCATTCCCCATGGGCTCGCTCCCAAGTCATCTCACGCCCTCAGAGATAGTTAGGGTGGGGAGCCACAGTCAACGACGCACAAATTGCCAGGCCCCTTGACACCATTTTTAAGGGCTTTTTGGGCCCGTGTCTTTCTCGGCGGATGAATCTGACCGTGTTTTTGAACCACTCTCCGAGTGTTTAGTTTCGGTTGGACCAAGTACGGCTGCTGCCACCACCATGCCACTCACAACTAATACCAGTGCCGCGCGGACGGTAAGCGGCCCGTGAAGAAAGCCGCCGGCAAACACCGTTCCTTCTGAAACTCCCCAGGTGCTCCAAGGCTCTGGAGCCTGGGGCCAAGCGGCCTTCAACAAGGTTACTAACGCCGTCGTGATCGCCGTTGCCCCCGCCACCGTGAGAAAGTCCGCCATCGTTAACATGGGGTGTCCCTCCTTTATGCTGCCATTAAAACCCAGGCGATCCCTGTGGAGGAAGTGGAAATTAGCGTGGAAGGCGTGGATTTTTACGTGGAGATTGTGGAGCCCGCGTGTAGGGACGTGGAGAAGGCCGTGGAGCGTGTTGGATTTAATCGGAACTACCGCAATGACCCGCCCAGTTTGTGTTGGATGTGTGCCATGTGGCTTCGTACCGTAGAGACTTCGATATGGAGATGTTGGGCGATGGCGGTGGTTGTCCACCCTGCGGCCACCAGCTCGTAGATTTCTCGTTCGCGCACAGTGAGCAAAGTGACCGGCGTGGGCCGCAACGGATGGTATACGGGTGCCAGTAGTGCGCCCAGGATGAGGGTATCCGCGACGACCCAATAGCCCACTACCGACCAGGGCCATATCGGTGTGGTTCGCAGCCCCGGGATAACGCCTAAAAGACCATTGGTCACGAGTATGTAACCTTCGGCTAGCAATGCTCCGCGTTGGTTTGGATAATAGGTGAGGATTTCCTGCGCAAACAAGGTTAGCAGCACGGGCACCAGTGTTTGTGGCGACTGGCTGAAGCTCCAGGCTATCCCCCATCCAATGAGCCCGTCGGCTATTACCGTTATCGGAATGATGCGCGCAATGGCATGGGGCCACCGCCAGACGGCGATCAGCTCAAGGCCATCGACTACCGCAAGCACAAGCGCTAGTATCCAAGCACGATCCCAGCTCATGTGGGGGAATTGCCACCAGACCCATCCGAGGAATCCTGCGGTGAGTCCCCGCAACATGAGTCCACGCCGGTAAAGGGACCCTACACCGAGGCGCGGTGGTGGCGATTGCTGATCCATGGATAACGTTGGCAGCACGGCTGTCTTGCCCCCTTCTAGGGACGTCAGACCCTCTGGCTTTGCGAACCGACCTTTCGATCGGAGTGCTTTGAACAACGCGGCACGCATGATGTGTTAAATTATGGAATACATTATAACGCGTTTGCCCAAAAAAGGTAATAAAGGCGACGTGTGAATTCGCAAAAGTTGCAATGGCGTTGTTAGGCCAGCCCATTATTCTGCTTTTCCGCCAAGGGCATCAATGCACTAGGTTGGGTTTATCTCTGTCAATACCGGAATCTGCTTCGACCTCGCCAGGATTCTGGAGACGGTACTTTTACACGCGTTGCCCTCACAGCCCATACGCGCGGATTCGGGAGGCCTAACGGTCGGGCGGGTTATAAACGGGGGTTTTCCGTCTGTACCAGGCGCTCGGCTATC
>JAJYTS010000059.1 GCA_021792935.1 Bacillota bacterium
GGCATTTTGGAAAAGACATATCCGTATATTTTTGTGGTTAAGATTGAAGAAGGTCATTTGTCTGAGCGGCGCGTTTCATACTCCTACACTGACGTACTCACGGAAACCGTGGAGCTTATCCTACCCGAATCACTCACCAGCTAGATTTTTTGCCTCCGCAGCGGAGGTCTCTTTTTGAGTATAAAGCGTGCGCCACAGGAGGAAGATAGGACGGCATCCAGCCGTTCTTTTTCTTTTGTAGGGGGCGAGTTTGTATCGGGCCGTTAGTCATCATTGGGGGCAATGAGGATAAGGGCGGAGAAGGTGCGATACTGCGCCGCGTGGCGGAACTAACCTTGCGATCCCCTCGGGGGCGGACGTTGGGCTTGGTGACTACGGCGTCTCGTCAAGGAGATGACCTCTTCCGCCAATACCGCGACATCTTTGGTCAATTGGGTGTGGAGGATATCGTGGATGTCGATCTGGAAACCCGCCGTCAAGCGGGACAACAGCAGGTGGCCGACCGGGTGCGGGCTTGCGCCACTCTTTTCTTTAGCGGTGGGGACCAATTGCGGATAACGAGTGTGCTGGGGGGCACGTTGTTTCATCATGTGCTGTTGCAAGAGCATCAGCGCCGTTTAACCATTGCCGGCACCTCGGCTGGAGCATCCATGATGTCCGACACAATGATTGTGACGGGCGAGGGTGATGAAGCGCCGACCAAAAACACCGTGCGTATGGCTTCTGGGATGGGTCTGTGGGTTGGTGCGGTAATCGATCAGCATTTCACTCAGCGTGGGCGGATTGGCCGGTTGCTGTCGGCATTGGCCCAAAACCCGGGGGTTCTTGGGGTTGGACTCGATGAAGATACGGCGATTGAGGTGGATCTGTCTGAACAATATCTTAGGGTTTGGGGATCGCGCACGGTGACGCTGCTAGACGGTTCCGGAGTGGAGGAGACCAATGCGTCGGAATCACGCGCGGACCGGCCCCTGGCTATTAGCGGAGTTCGCCTTCACGTTCTTCCCCAGGGGTATGCCTTTGATTTAAAAGCGCGGCATCCCATCTTTGACCACGATATAAGGGAGGATTAAGGTGCGAATTATTACGGCGACTTTTTTTCCTGGACCTAATCGGCATGTCTTGCGACCGGCCTTGGAGGCGTTTTTGGAGCTTGGCGAATATAGCGACCTATCCTCCACGGAACAACCGCACTTTATTGAGGCACTTTTACGCGCGTTTCCCGGCTTAGGAGAGCACCATTGTTCGCGCGCTCACGTGGGCGGGTTTTGCGAGCGGCTGCGCGAGGGCACATTTTTGGGTCACGTGGTGGAACATGTGGCGCTGGAATACTTATATCGTGGCGGCGAGTCGGGCGTGTATGGCAAGACGCGGCAGGTTGTGGGAGATCGCGTGATGGTGGCGTTTGAAGCGGAGACTGAGTCTGGGGGAATAGCCGCTTTGAGGGCGGCCATTATGGCGGTTACCGCCCTTTGGCGGGGAGGCTCCACGACGCCGGATTTTCCGGACTTGCGGGAATTTCGCCAAGAGCTTAGCCGCTATCGGTTAGGTCCCAGCACCCGGGCGATTGTCGACGCGGCCCGTCGTCGCGACATTCCTGTCACCCGGCTTGATGGGGAAAGTTTGGTGCGGCTGGGTCAGGGTGTTCGTCAACGGCGTATTCGTGCTGCCTTGACCGACCAAACCAGCATTATAGGGACGGAGGTGGCCCAGGACAAGCAATGGACCGGGGTAATGCTGCATAACGCCGGGCTTCCTGTGCCTTTCCGCTTTCGGGTTAACTGTCTCGAGGATGCTCAGCGCGCCTTCCAAGACATGGACGGTCCGGTGGTGTTGAAGCCCGTGAACGGCAATCATGGTTCGGGGGTAGTGATGAACATTCAGTCCCCACGGGATCTGGTGACGGCGTTTGAAGCGGTTCGGGCCGTTTCCGATGAGGCACTTTTGCTAGAGCAGCAAATAACGGGCATGGCTTTGCGTATTCTGGTGGTCGGCAATGAGGTGGTGGCCGCCACCGAGCGTCGAGTGCCGCGGGTAGTGGGCGATGGCCGACGCACCATTGAAGAATTGGCGGCGGAACTTAATGAGGATCCTCGCCGGGGAGCGGATCATGGTTTTTGCATGAGTTGGGTGCCGCACGATGCAGAGTCCTCGCAAACCTTGGCGGAACAGGGATGGAGCTGGGGTAGTGTGGCACCCCGGGGGGCTATGGTTATCCTGCGTCGGACGGCTAACATGTCGACAGGTGCGAGCGCTTATGATGTGACGTCGCAAATTTCCCCGCAACTAGGCCGTGACGCGATTCGCGCCGCCAGCGCGGTTGGTCTGGACATCGCGGGTGTGGACCTGGTGACGCGGCGTCTCGATTGTTCGCTTCGGGACGGCGGCGGTGCCATTATCGAGGTCAACGCGGCGCCGGGATTGCGCATGCACTTATATCCAGAGGAAGGGAAGAGCCAGCCGGTGGCGGATTGCCTCATCGATTATCTATTTACCAATGAGGATGGCCGCATCCCGGTGGCGGCCATAACTGGCACTAACGGTAAAACAACCGTGACCCGCATGTTGGGTCACATCGGTGGCCGCGCCGGTTACCGGGTGGGTATGGCAACCACTGACGGCATCACTATCGGCGGAGATGTGATAAAAGCGGGTGACCTCACCGGTCCTTGGTCGGCGCGCTTGGTGCTGAATGACCCCTCGGTGGAGTGGGCCGTGCTGGAGACGGCTCGTGGCGGAATGGTGAGGGCGGGATTAGGATTTGACGATGTGGATGTGGGAGTGGTAACCAATATCGGTCAAGATCATTTGGGTCAGGACGGTATCGAAACGCTTGAGGACTTAATTCATTTAAAGGCTTTGGTGGTTGACGTGGTCCGCCCTACGGGGAAAGCGGTGCTTAACGCGGACGACCCTCATGTATTGAAATTGCGCGAACGGTGCCGGGGAGAGGTAGTGCTTTTTTCCACGGCGGCTCACTGTGAGGCGCTGCAGCGCCATATTACGGAAGGTGGACAAGCGGTTTATGTGAAGCGTGGGTACCTCTATTACGGCTGTGCGGGAACCGAAAAGCGCCTGATTGGAATCCGAGCCTTACCCGCCAGCTTAGGGGGCGTGGCAGCCATTAACGTGGCGAATGCGGCGGCAGCGGCGGCAGCCGCTCTAGCCATGGGAATAAGTCCACGGGTTGCCGCAGACGGACTCAGAACTTTTCCGGCGGGTGGAGCCGGGCTTAACCGAGGTCGGCTGGAAATGCTCACGGGCACGGATGTTCGGGTGTTGGTGGATTATGGGCATAATATCCCCGCGATAACCGCCTTGGGCGAGATTTGCCGGCGTTTGCGGCCCCGTCATATTGTCACCGTAATCGGGCTGCCGGGTGATCGGCGCAATGATGATATTCAACAATCGGCACGGGTGGTTGCGGGGTTCAGCCATAAAATTGTTATCCGCGAGGATCTTGATTTAAGGGGTCGCAGTTCCGGCGAGGTGGCCCATCTGATACAAGAGGCTGTCGAGGGTGAAGGCCAACGGTCGGTGCGGGTAATTGTGGATGAGGCGCAAGCGGTTAAAGAAGCGGTGTTGGGTGCGGAGCCGGGTTCTCTCATTCTAATTTTGTATGAACGGTATAGTGTGGTGCGCCAGGCGGCCGAGGAGGCACTGTTAAGTCGCGATGCGCTTCGCCCGCAGCCCGAGGATGTTTTGGCTCAAGCCTAAGTCTACGGCCTTTTTTGGGGGCATGGGACGCCGTTGGCGCTGTAGTGTTGCGCAAGGTCTTGTCTCGTTCCGTTTTAGCGCATATGCTTTTTACATCCCTGGTCTCTGGTGGTCGTGAGCAGAGGTGGGTCTTTTGCTTGCATATGAATTGGAATGGAGATCGATTTTACCTGGAAGCTGTTGTATTTTATTTGCGGAGGAATTTATTGTGGTTTATTTGCCGCGCCGGAAACCGCGCGTACGGATTGGACACTCGGTCCTTAACCGTATGGGGGAACGGTCCCGAGTACAGGTGAAGGAAGTGGAGATGCGTGCACGCCATTTTGTTGGCTGGCCAGCCAAACCGGGGGTTGTTAAAGGCCTCGCACCCGATGTCCTATGAAGCCGAGATTCCTGTGGGAGGTCGTCCGATGGCGCTGTGGGTGTTGGAGGCGCTGAAAGCGTCGCCGTCCATTACGTCTATCGGTCTGGTGGGACCGGAATCTTTGCGAAGCGACCAGGTGGTGATGGCTTCCATGGTGGGCGATCTATTCGGCAATGTTTTGCAAGGATTGACAACCGCCCCCAGGGATGCGGAAGCGGTGTTGTTCGTGACGTCGGATATCCCTTGGCTGACAGTCCCCGTTATCGAAACCTTTCTCGAAAATGCCCCTCGCGATGTGGACGTTGTTTATCCGATTATTCCCAAGCACATTGCCGAAGCGCGATTCCCCGGAACCAAGCGCACTTATGTCCGTCTTAAAGAAGGCGTGTTCACGGGCGGAAATCTGTTCTTGGCGAGAGTCGACGCAGTGCCGCGTTTGCAAGAGCGGGCGCAAGTGCTGCTGCGGCATCGTAAATCGCCGCTAACCTTAGCTCGCGATGTCGGTCCGGGATTGTTGCTTCGATTATTGTTGGGCCAACTCTCAGTGCGGCAGGCGGAGGTACGGGTGGGGCGGATTTTGAATATTACGGGTCGTGCTTTGATTTTCCCCTATGCGGAGGCTGGCGTCGATGTTGATAAGCCGGAAGATTTGGCGTTGGCGGAACGGGAACTGGGTGGTAATCATCAGGCGTTTGGACAAGGTTGGGATATTTCGTGAGTGAGCAGCGGCATCGGCGCCTGGCGGTTTTAACCCGTGTTTTAACCCGGATGCCGGGTCGTCAGGTGAACCTTAACGATTTGGGGCGGCAGCTCAATGTGGCAAAGTCCACCTTGAGCGAAGATTTGCTGCTCATCAAAGAGTCCCTGGAAGGGGCCGGCTTGGGCGTGATTGACTCTCAGGTGGGGGCATCGGGGGGCGTAACTTTTTGGCCGGCGCTGGATGCCGTTGGTTTGCGAGAACAACTTCATCAGTTTATCGCGGAATTATCAAACGTCGATAGATTAACGCCTGACGGATTTTTATATGTCACCGACTTACTGTTTAGCCCATCTCGGATTGACGGCTTGGGGGCATTATTGGCGGAACGGTTTCGCGCCTTGGATCTTGACTGCGTGGCGACGGTGGAAACGCGGGGAATTCCCTTGGCTTTAGCCACCGCTCGAGCGCTGCGGGTGGATACGGTTTTATTGCGCCGCGACCATCATTTGTCAGAAGGCTCGTCTCTTTCCATCAATTATCTTTCCGGTTCTTCGCGTCATGTTCAATCCATGTCGTTAGCGCGGCGAGCTCCCGTGCGTCAAGGACGGGTATTGTTTGTGGATGATTTTATGCAGGCAGGGGGCACGGCCCGTGCCGCACAAGATTTATTGGGAGATTTTGGCGCCAAGGTGGTCGGAGTGGGAGTGTTGGTCGCGACCCATGAGCCCGCGGATAAGTTGGTGGAGGATTACAGCGCGATTTTAGAGTGGGTTCGTTCGGACGAAGGCGTGGGGCAGGTGTTTCCGTCGGACTGGGTTCGCCGTATGGTGAAATGGGAGGATAAACAATGATGAAATGGCCAACTTTAGAAGATGCTTTGCAAGCAGCCTCCGCGCTGGCTGGGGTGACATATCGGACACCTTTGCAAGAATCCGGCTATATTAATGACCTGATTGGATGTCGGGTCTTTTTTAAACTCGAGAATCTTCAACGCTCTGGGTCTTTTAAGTTAAGGGGAGCATATAACCGCATTCGCCATCTGACACCGGAGGAATTGACCCGGGGAGTGGTGGCGGCATCCGCGGGCAATCATGCTCAGGGAGTAGCCCTGGCCGCCGGTTTGGTGGGCACTACCGCCGTAATTGTTACGCCTGAAGGCGCTTCGTTGAACAAAATTGAGGCCACACGGTCTTACGGGGCCGAGGTACGGCAAGTGGGGGAAAGTTTTGATGATGCGGTGGCGGAGGCGCAGCGCATCGCCGACCAAACGGGCCGAGTTTTGATTCATGCTTTTGACGACCCCATGGTGGTGGCCGGACAAGGCACCATTGGGCTGGAGATTATGGATGAGCGGGCGACGGTGGATATGCTGGTGGTGCCTATTGGCGGCGGCGGTCTCATCAGTGGGATTGCCATGGCCGCCAAGGCGCAAAATCCTCGTGTGAAAATTGTGGGTGTGCAGGCGTCGGGCGCCGACGCGATGCTGCAGTCACGGCAAGTGGGACGGGTCCAGCCAAGGAGCATGGTGCGCACCATCGCTGACGGAATCGCCGTCAAGAGGCCCGGAGACTTAACGTTCGCCATGATTCAGCATTATGTGGACGATATTGTGACGGTGGATGAGCACGATATCTCACGGGCTATTTTAATTTTTCTGGAGAGGTCTAAGTTATTGGTGGAAGGGGCCGGAGCTGTGGGCTTGGCGGCGCTATTAGCCGGCAAGATCCAAACCGGCAGTCAGACGGTGGCGACCGTGGTCAGCGGAGGCAACATTGACGTCACACTCCTAAACCGCATTATCGAAAAGGGACTTGTGGAAGAGGGCCGCCAATTGCATTTGCGAACCACCATTCCTGACCGACCCGGGCAACTCTCTCGATTGCTGGAGCGCGTGGCGGAGTTAAAAGCGAATGTGGATCGTGTCAACCATGAACGCTGGGACCCTACAATCGCTCCTCAGGATGTGAGCGTGGACTTGATTTTAGAGACGCGCGACGTCTCCCACCGCCAAGAAATTATCGCCAGTCTGGAAGCGGACGGGTATCAGGTAAATCTAGAAATGCATAGTGCCATAAACCACCGTACCAAAAATTTCGACAATTAGAGGAATTATGCAATCCAATCGCGAATAGTCTCCTACCCAAAACATCTGGGTCACACCGGCATCTTGGCGAAGGAGGATTAGCATTGGAAATAACTGACGTGCGGCTCCGACGGATGGCTACGGACGGGAAAATGAAGGCGGTAGCCTCCGTGACCTTAGATGGGGAGTTCGTGGTACATGATGTAAAGGTTGTCGAAGGCTTAAAAGGGTTGTTTGTCGCAATGCCGAGCCGAAAGACGCCGGACGGCGAGTTTCGAGATGTCGCGCACCCGATTACGCCACAGGCTCGTGAACGAATTCAAAAGGCGGTCTTGGAGGTCTTCCACTCAGCGTCGTAAATTATTTAGCGTGCGGTTTACAACAATAGATAAAGATCGCGAACCGGTGGCTACATGTGAAGGAGTTTTGAACTGGCTTGTTATCCTGCCAGGGTGCGTCGCCACACGCGTGAAGGGTGGCTTTTAACCAGATGGCCGGATGCGCGACGGGGATCGACGCCATGATCTCCGTCGTTTTTAATGTCCGCCTGATAACCTGGGAACCCAGAGATTGCGCGCGTTTAAAATCATCAATGGCATATCGCCGAAGGCAGCGGTTGCGTAAAGAGCGCCGACCCTATCCTTGAGTAGCGTTCCCCCATTTCTTGGGATAAAAATTTTGCTGGACAGCTCCCCTGGCGAGTGGGCCTGCTTGGGGCGCGCCAAATAGGATGGGTGGGCTCTCTCAGACGGCATCTTTCGAGGCGCGGTTTTGATGGCCCCATGGTGGTAGAGCGGGTCTAAACTTTGGTATGCTAAATCCGGCATATACTCCATAGGTCATCCAGGGGGGATTTCCATGGCCAATACGGCGGCGGTTATTCTGGCGGCGGGGCGAGGGACCCGAATGCGTTCGGGGCGGGCCAAAGCATTGCACGAGTTAGGTGGCATTCCCCTGGTTCTGCACGCGGTTCATGCTGCCCAGCGCGCTGGTTTAGGCACTCCGTGGGTGGTGGCCGGGTATCAGGCCGATCGCGTGGAGGAAGCCTTAGAGGGTCTGGCCCAGTTTGTCCGTCAGCCGCAAATGCAAGGAACGGGGGACGCTGTATTTCAGGTGTTGGCAGCCTTGCCGGATGACGTGGACAACATTTTAGTGCTTTATGCCGATTGTCCCTTGGTGCCCGATAATCTTTTGGTGGAGCTGGTCCGCCGTCACGAGTCGAGGAATGTGGCCGCGACCTTGGTAACCACCGTTATGGACGACCCCAGCGGATATGGTCGGGTGGTGCGTGGAGCCGATGGGGGAATTGACGCGATTGTCGAGGATAAGGCGGCTGATGCCCGCACACGGGAAATTCAAGAAATCAATACGGGGATTGGCGTTTGGCGGGTAGGCGGGCTGAGAGAAATTTTAGCGGATTTGCCCTATCACGGTGAGGAACAATATTTGACGGAAGCGGTGGGGGTATTACGGGATCGGCAGGAGGAAATCGCGGCGTTGGTGTGGGACGCCTCGGAGACGGTGATGGGAATTAACACGCGCCGAGACTTGGCCCGCGCCGAGGCCATACTGAGAGAGCGAACCTTGAACCGGCTGTATGATCAAGGCGTTACTATTGTTGACCCTGCCAGTACCTATATTGATGCCGAAGTGGAAGTGGGGCAGGATACCGTTATTTATCCGATGACCTTTTTACGCGGCAATACCAAAATCGGTCGCGAATGCCATATTGGACCTATGGCGACCATCAGCAACAGCCGTCTCGCGGATGGTGTGGTGGTGGAGCAGTCCGTGGTGGAGCACAGCGTGATTTCCAGTACCGCGCGAGTGGGACCGTTTAGCCATCTGCGCGCCGGTACCTTTTTAGATCGCGATGTAAAGATTGGAAATTTTGTGGAGTTGAAAAATACGCGGGTGGGCATTGGCTCAAAGGCGGGCCATCATTCTTATTTGGGAGACGCCACCATTGGCGGGCGGGTCAACATCGGTGCCGGAACCGTCATTGTTAATTTTGACGGCACCGCCAAGCATCCCACTTTTATTGGCGATGAGGCGTTTATCGGCTGCAACGCCAATTTGGTGGCTCCCTTGGAGATTGGGCCGAGCGCTTATGTGGCGGCCGGATCAACGTTGACGCAAAATGTTCCCGGCGACGCGCTAGCCATTGCACGGGGGCGCCAGGAGAATAAGCCGGGATGGACCAAGGCGCGGAAAACAGGGCCGCGTCATGCGTGATGCCCCCGGGTTAAATCATCGGCAGAGGAGTTGTCATGTTCGAGCGTGAAGGGGTATTAAAGATTTTCACCGGCAATGCCAATCGGGCGCTGGCGGAAAAGATTACGGAGCATTTGGGAATGTCCATTGGACAAGCTGACATCGGGCGATTTTCCAATGGCGAAATTCGCGTGAGGCTTTTGGAGAACGTGCGCGGTTCGGATGTCTTTATTGTGCAGCCGACGTCCAGCCCCGTGAATGACACGCTTATGGAATTGTTGTTGCTTATTGATGCGGCCCGCCGAGCCTCGGCTCGCCGGGTGACGGCGGTGATTCCGTTTTACGGCTATGCGCGCCAAGACCGTAAAGAGCGGGGGCGTGAACCTATTTCCGCCAAATTGGTGGCAAACTTGATCACCACGGCCGGGGCACGCCGGGTGTTGACCATGGATTTGCACGCTCCGCAGATCCAGGGCTTTTTTGATATTCCAGTCGATAATTTGCAGGGTGGACGTATTTTGTCTGAGGCTGTGCATCAGAAGAACCTGGACAACCTAATGATATTTTCGCCTGACGCGGGAGGGGTGTACCGGGCGCGCCAAATGGCCAAGTTTCTGCAGGCGCCACTCGGCTTTATCGACAAGCGGCGCCCCGAGCCAAACGTCTCGGAGGTCGTTAATGTTATTGGCAAAGTGCGGGACAAGACGGTTGTGATTGTGGATGACATGATTGATACGGGCGGCACCATTGCCAAAGGGGCGCAGGCTATTCTCGATCTGGGCGCGCGGGCCGTGTATGCGGCGGCTACTCACCCGGTCTTTTCTGGCGACGCCCTCAATGTCTTAGATGCCTCGCCTTTTCAGGAAATTTTGGTCACCGATACCATTCAAGTGCATGACGCTCCAAAACGGACGCAGGTGATTTCCGTCGCTGCCTTATTAGCGGAAGCGATTATGCGGGTGCATGAGGACCTATCTGTGTCCAAGCTGTTCGAATGATGGCCTTGCGACTCATTGTGGGATTGGGCAATCCCGGTCCCCACTATGAAGGGACCCGCCATAATTTTGGCTTTACCGTGGTCGACCGTTTAGTGGATGAATACGGCGGTCGGTTTCGTTCCACGCGGTTTGGCCAGGTGGCGGAAATAGAGCGGCTGCGGGTGTTAAAGCCACAAACCTATATGAATTTGTCTGGCCAGGCGGTGGGGCCCCTGTGCCGCTTTTATCGCGTTGCGCCAGAAGAATTGATTGTGGTAGCCGACGATTTGGATTTACCCCTCGGAACTTTGCGGATGCGTCGTAGCGGGTCGAGCGGGGGCCATAACGGATTAAAGTCGATTGGCGAAGCTCTCAACACTGAAGAATATCCTCGGCTTCGTCTCGGAATTTCCAGGCCTCCCGAAGGCGTCGATATCATTGGGTGGGTACTGGGCCGTTTTTCTTTAGAGGAGCGCTCTTTGAGCGAGGATGCGGTGGAAAAAGCCTGCAAGGCACTACGATGCCTTTGGACCGATGACATTGAAACAGCGATGAGCCGCTACAACGGGTAGCTCCAGGAAATTCGTGTGGGGAAAGCTTCTTCGGCGGCTCATCCAAGGCAAAGGCTGGTCTAGTGGCAAGGGATGGATCGTCAGTATTTAATCCGGTCATGATGCTTTGGCACAATCCACGCCAAAGCATTCAGCCGGATTCGCGAAGGCCCGCAAGCCGTTTTTGCGTTAGAGACTGATTGATCGGTGCTGCTCGAGATTCGTTGGACAACCGCTAGGCCCAACTGGTCATCAGTGGCGTGCCGCTAAGACTCAACGATATAGGCGAGGCAGGGCGTGCCGCGTTGGAACTGGAGGTTGAGACCTTAAATGGCACCGGTGTTGTCTCCTGCAATGGATTGCCGGGTCGCGGCCAAGCGTCTGCCGACGGTCAGCCAATACACAAAGCCGAGCGCGAACAAAGCCGCGGTAATTAAGAGGCTGTTTAATGTCTGTTGAGTTAGCACCAAAAGAGCCCCAACGAATGCTAGTACGGGGAAGAAGTATCCCCAAGGCGCCCGATATGGCCGCTCAATCTTCCTATCTCGTACCTTGCTGACGAGAGCGGCGACCGCTACTAAAAGATAGAGGACCACCAGAATGACGCCGATAAAGGTTAGGTCAAACAAAAAGGTGGAGAAGAAGCTCATAACTAGGCCGATGGCGCCTATCACGAGTACCGCCACGAAGGGTGAACCAGTCCGGGAGACTCTAGTAAAGTATCCGCTGATGGCAGTGGGCCAAATGCGGTCCCGCCCACTCGCGTAAAGGATGCGGCTAAACTGAATAGTGACCCCTAGAGTGGAGTTCAAAATAGCGAAGCCCGCCGCGATATCAAATACTAAACTCGCGTTCGGTCCAAATAACGAGCGGCCCAGCGTCGCTAAGGGATCCGTGCTGTGAAGGAGCCCAGGAATGCTGGGAGTTGCTAATAGCATGAAGAAAATTGGAATGAACTGAAACACGATGGCGAGTCCGGCCGCTTTCACCACGCCGGAGCCAATCTGCTTGGAAGATGCCTTCGTTTCCTCAGACACATTTAAGGCGCTGTCATATCCGTTATAGGAGAAAAGGGCAATAGCTGTCGCGGCAATCACCAGACTCCACGTGCTAGCCACCACATGTTTTCCGGATAGGACAACTGGATGGGTGTAAATGCTAAGCGGCTGGTGGATGTGAGTAATGCTGGCGATAGTTAAGACTGTCATAAGAACAAGTTCTAACGCGACGAAAAACCCCGTAAATTTTGCCTCCAATGATGTTGAGGCGAGGGCGATGATCGTGACGACCATCATGACCACGAATCCAATCACATTTAGAGATACCGATGGCATGAGCGCCTGAAAATACTGGGCGGAGCCTAGCGCAATTGTGGCTGGCATCACCACCGCTTGAATAAGATAATCCGTCAGAGCCAAAAATCCCACAGATGGTCCCAGCACGTTGCGGACAATACTGTAGACGCCGCCTGTCACGGGATAGATGGATCCCATTTCCGAATAGGTGAAGGCGATTCCGAACGTGATGACTGCCGCCAGCAAATAAGCCCACAGCATGCCCGTTCCACCAGTGCCGAGGCTTCCTTGAATATTGGCAAATACCCCGGCTACGGGAGAAATCGTGGCCAGGGCAATTCCCACCTGTCCCACGGTGCTGAGGGTTCGCTTTAGCTGAGCTGGCCGTGTCTCTTCCATTCCTCATCCTCCT
>JAJYTS010000003.1 GCA_021792935.1 Bacillota bacterium
TTCGGTGTTAATTCCTCAATATTTTCTGAAGACTGGTTTTGCCATTGATAGACCACAAACGTCCTATCACTGCCATAGCGTTCGACCGGGAGGGAGGGTTCGTCGGCAACCGGGATGAGTCCTGTGCCTGACTTTCCCGTAGATTCCGCTAACAACTGTTCCAGCCAACCGGCAAAAGATGCGATAGGCTGCGGCATTTTTAAGGTAATTTTATCGCGCCCAGCTTTAGCCAAGGTGGCAAGTGCCGCGCCAAGCTGGACCCCAGGATTTGCCTGCGCGTCTTGGTCATGGCAGGCATGGCTCATGCTAACGGCTTCCGCCAGCAATCGGCCAAGGTCGGTGCCGTGCAGCAAGGCTGGTACGGCACCAAACCAGGATAAGGCGGAATAGCGTCCGCCGATATCGGCGGGGTTTAGGAAAAGGTGCCGGAATTGTTGCCGGGTAGCTTCCTTGGCCAGCGTGGTGCCGGAATCGGTAATGGCAACAAACTGGCGTTTGGGGTTCAGTCCGCGGCGTTCCAGCAGATCCCAAAAGTAATGGTAAAAGGCGTTGGGTTCCGTGGTGCTCCCTGACTTGCTGGCCACGATAAACAATGTTTTATCCAGGGGCAATTGACGGCTCATGCGCTCGATGGTTGCGGCGTGGGTGGTATCTAGTATGGATAGTGCCAATCCCGGACGGCCTTTAGGAAAACTTTGGCTGATCACGTTGGATACCAGGCTGCTTCCGCCCATTCCCAAGACAACAACCTGTTTAAAACCGTCCAGAACCACTTGTTTGAAAAAGGCACGCAGGTTGGGCAAGTCCTCAACAACTTGATTGGGGACCGCCAACCATCCCAGCGCGCCAGAAATAATGCGCTTATGATCTGGGCGGTCTGACCAAAGAGTGGGGTCGTGGTTCCATAAACGGGCGATGGCGCCGTCGTGGTTAAGCTGTTCTATGGCTTGGTTGTACGCATCGTGGTAGGAGCCGAGATGAAATTGGGCCGCCGTCACAGAGAGATTTTGCCCCATTTTCTTCTCGAGACTCTGTTTTAACGTGATGAACGAACGATGAAAGTTGGCGACACCTTCTTGCAGAAGCTGGTCGGTGACTTGCCGCATGGTGATTCCCTGCTCTTCCAGCCGATTCAGGATCTCTTTTGCTCCCTCTGGGTCTTGTTGCAGTGTCGGCTGGGCATGACCGTGATCGAGGATGGCATCAATGGTAGCCGGGGGCAGGGTATCCACGGTCTCGGGTCCGATGAGCGACTCAACGTACAGCAAGTCCGGATACTGGGGGTTTTTCGTGCTGGTTGATGCCCATAAGGGCCGCTGCGTCATGGCGCCCTGCTGGCGTAGGCGTTCAAAACGCGGGGATTGAAATTGTTCCAAAAAGAGTTGATAGGCGAGTTTGGCGTTGGCGATTCCCGCCTTCCCAGCGAGAGACGCGTCTTTCCCGCCCTCGGCGATGAGCCGGTCAACCAGTGTGTCCACGCGACTCACAAAGAAACTGGCTACCGAAGCGATACGTTCGATGCCAAGCCCTTGGGCGAGGCGGTCCTCCAGTCCGGCCAGGTATGCGTTAATCACGTCGCGATGGACGTCTAGACTAAATATCAAGGTCACATTGACGTTAAGACCATCAGCGATGAGGCGGCGAATGGCAGGGATGCCCGGTGGAGTCGCTGGTACTTTAATCATGACGTTGGGGCGGTTAAGGGCGGTAAAAAGCCGGTGTGCTTCCCGCACCGTGGCTTCCGTGTTGTCTGCCAAGGTTGGCGGCACTTCAATGCTGATGTATCCGTCTCGTGCCTGCGACTGCGTATAAACGGGAAGCAGCAAATCGGCTCCGTGGGCAATATCTTCGAGTACCAGCGCATCGTAAACCTCGTCCACGGTTTTTCCTTGTGACGCTAGTTTTAGGATGGCTCGGTCGTAATCGCTGGAGCCGTCAATGGCTTTTTCAAAGATGGTTGGGTTGGACGTCACCCCGGTAATCCCTTGGGAAATGAGCTTGGCTAATTCTCCCGAGTCTATCAGCCCACGGCGAATGTTGTCGTACCATAGGCTTTGACCCAACTCTTGTATGGATCGAATGGAATTCACCCTTTACCCCTCCTCCACAAATGCGCTCTCGATCATTTCCCCATAAGCTGGTGAGCCATGGCGACAACGTGTTCGGTCGTAAAGCCAAACTCGCGGAATAATATGTCAGCAGGCGCTGAGGCGCCAAAGTGATCGATGGCTAGTATGGCACCGTCAGATCCTACGTATTTGTGCCATCCCTGGCTGCGTCCAGCTTCTATGGCCAGTCGCTTGCTGCCGGGCGGAAGAATCTGGTTGCGGTATGCTTCATCTTGTTGATCAAACAACTCCCAGCAGGGGAACGAGACCGCCCGCACCGTCAAGCCTTCGGCGGCCAGATGCCGACTAGCGTCTAGCATTAGACCGACTTCAGAACCCGAGGCCATAAGCACCAAATCCGGGTTGGCGGCACTTTCCCACACGATGTAGGCTCCCTGGGCGAGTCCCGACGTTTTGGCGGAGGTAAGCGCCGTGACTTTTTGCCGGGTCAAGAGGAGAGCGACCGGGTGGTTGTGCGAGCCCAGGGCAAATCGCCAAGCCTCCCGGGTTTCATTGGGGTCCGCCGGCCGAACGACATAAAGCCCGGGGATGGCCCGAAGAGCGGCCAACTGTTCGATAGGTTGATGGGTCGGCCCGTCTTCACCTAATCCAATCGAATCGTGGGTAAAGATGTAAATGGCCGGTTGATGCATAAGGCTCGCCAGTCGGATGGCTGGCCGCATATAGTCGGAAAAAATGAGAAATGTTCCTCCGAATGCTCGCAGGCCCCCATGCAGCAATAGGCCGTTAAGGCATGCGCCCATAGTATGTTCGCGCACCCCAAAATGGAGATTGCGCCCGGAAGGATTGTCCTGGGAGAAATCGCCGCCGCCGGCGATATTGGTGTTGTTGGAGGGTGCTAGGTCCGCGGACCCACCAATCAAGGTCGGGCAGCGGGCCGCCATCTCGTTCAAAATAATTCCCGAGGCGGCTCGGGTGGCGAGCTCTTTCCCCTGGTCCCATTGCGTGAGGTTGTCCAACGCATCGTCGGGCAGGACCCTCTGCAATCCCAATCGCAATTCTTGCGCCACGTCGGGGAACTGTGTTTGATATTGGGCCCAAAGGCGGTTCCAGTCCGCTTCCCACTCGTTGCCGTCGGACACGGCCTGACGGAAGTGGGCCAACACGTCGTCGGGGACAAAGAACGTCTTATCGGTGGGCCATCCTAAGAATTCTTTGGTTAAGCGGGCCTCTTCAGTACCGAGTGGTTCTCCATGAGCTTTCGGTGTGTCCTGTCGGTTGGGACTGCCGTATCCGATCAGCGTGCGGACGGCAATGAGGGAAGGCCGTTCATCCCGCTGCGCCCTTTCGATGGCCGCGGCAATGGCCTCCACGTTGTTGCCGTCCTCTACCCGCTGGGTGTGCCACCCATACGCGTCGAACCGCGCTAATACATTCTCTTGAAACGCGATGTCGGTGTGTCCTTCAATGGACACGTGGTTGTCATCATACAAGTAGATTAATTTGGAAAGCTTGAGCGTGCCCGCCAGCGAGGCCGCTTCCGAGGATATACCTTCCATTAAATCGCCATCAGACACGATGGCGTAGGTGTAATGGTCAATCAGCGGAAGATTTGGCCTGTTAAAATGGGCGGCAAGCCAGCGTTCCGCCATAGCCATTCCCACCCCGGTGGCAAATCCTTGCCCTAAGGGACCGGTGGTGGTTTCCACACCGGGGGTTAAGCCATATTCCGGATGTCCGGGGGTTTTTGAACCCCATTGTCGGAATCCTTTTAAGTCGTCTAGTGTTAGATCGTATCCAGTCAGATAAAGCAGGGCATATAGCAGCATAGAGCCGTGACCGGCCGAAAGCACAAAGCGGTCACGATTGAGCCACTGAGGATTTTGCGGGTTGTGCCGCAAAAACTGGGTCCACAGCGTATAGGCCATGGGGGCTGCCCCAAGCGGCAATCCTGGGTGTCCTGATTTGGCTTTTTCTACTCCATCGATGGCAAGCGCGCGAATCGCGTTGATGGCTTTTTCTGACAGCAATTGTTGGGTGGGCATGCGCGTGGCCTCCTCAATCCGGGCCATCGCACTATTGTTGACCCGCAAGATTCGATTACTTAGGGTTATTGTAGTAAACCTGCTTCATACTGGCAACGATGGCCAGTTCAGGGGGACAAAGGGGGAGTGGAAGGTTGGCCAATTACATAGCCATTGACGTGGGCGGCACCAAGATTGCGATTGGGGCGGGGAATGAACGGGGAGAGCTGAACGCGGTTGAGTTTATGGCGACCGACCCCGGTTGGAGCCAGGACGAAGTGCTGGAGCGAATTGTAAGGACTGCGGATCGGATGTGCCAACGATTGGGCCTCTCAACGAAGGATTTTTCCAGGGTGGGCTTAGGCACCCCTGGTCCATTAGATGGGCCGGTTTTGCTGGAGACATCCAATCTGCACGGTTGGAAAGGGCTCAATTGGGCCGAGGGATTGGAATCCCGGTTAAAGCTGCCGGTTTCCGTAGAAAATGACGCGACGGCCGCCGGGGTTGGCGAATGGTGCTACGGCGCCGGGCGCGGCGCTCGGGATTGCATTTATGTCACCGTATCGACGGGAATCGGTGCGGGGATTATCGCCAATGGGATGCTATATTCGGGCTCTCGCGGCAATGCCGGCGAGTTCGGCCACCTGGTGATGGACCCTGACGGGGTGTCGTGCGCGGCCGGTCATCGGGGCTGTTTGGAAAGTTTAGCGTCAGGAAGCGCCATTGGTCGAAATGGTCGTGCCCAACAACAAGCGAGTGAGTTTCTACGAAAGATCGCACGAATCGAAGCCAAGGATGTAATGAATGGGTATGTGGCCGGCGATCCCATCTGCGTGAATATTATTCAGGCGGCGGCCGATCGGCTGGCTTTGGGGATGTCTTATTTGGTGAATTTATTTAATCCAGAACGCATTATCCTGGGCGGAGGGGTTGGCACCCATGCCCCACAATCGTACCGCGACCGGCTGATGGAGGGGATAAGCCGCTGGGCTTTGCCCGCTCTATGCGAGACGGTGCGAATAGTACCGGCCGCATTGGGGGAAGATTCGGGCGTTATCGGGGCTTTGGCGCTGGCGGTTACCGCCAGCTCCTAAAGGTAACGCAATGTGATGACCAAGTGCGAGAAACCTCACATAACTAATTGACAGTTTTTGTTTTCCATACGTACAATGATACAAGGTTCGTAAGTATTGAACGAAAATCTGACAAGTCTGGTTGTGGGCGGAGGGAATCCCTGTGACAGTTGAGGACGTTTTACGGGTTATCAAGGAAATGAACATTGAAATGGTGGACTTTCACATTGTTGATTTGCCGGGAACCTGGCAGCACGTGACCTTGCCCGTGTCGCAAGTGGACGAAGATACGCTGCGTAAGGGCATTCCGTTTGACGGGTCCAGTCTCAGAGGATTCCGCAGCATTGAGGAAAGCGACATGATTATGGTGCCGGACACCTCGACGGCGGTGGTGGATCAATTTCACAACGTTCCCACACTAAGTATCATTTGCGATGTGACCGATCCCGATGGCGTACCTTATCAGCGCGACCCGCGCCGCATCGCCCGTAATGCTGAGGAGTACCTCAAAAGCACGGGGATTGCCGACACCTCATATTGGGGGCCGGAATTGGAGTTTTTCGTATTTGATTCCGTGCGTTATTTAAATCAGGGGCATCAGTCGCTCTACCAAGTGGATTCCTCCGAGGGACACTGGAATTCGGCCAAAGAGGGTGGATTAGGACTCTCTATTCGTCCTAAAGAAGGATATTTCCCGCCCAGCCCCGTTGATCAACTGCATCACTTGCGCACCGCCATGGTGAAAGCATTGCAAAGTTTTGGCATTCGGGTGGAGATGCATCATCATGAGGTGGCTAGCGGCGGCCAGTGTGAAATTGACCTTCGCTTTAAAACCCTTATGCAGCAGGCGGACACGGTGATGATGTACAAGTATGTTCTGCGCAATGTCGCGTTTCAGCACGGCAAGTCGGTAACTTTTATGCCGAAGCCAATATTCGGCGACAACGGCAATGGCATGCATGTCCATCAATCGTTGTGGAAGGGCGGACAGCCACTCTTTTATGACGAGGCGGGATATGGCCGCATGTCGCCATTGGCCATCCATTATATCGGCGGCGTCTTATATCATGCCCCGGCATTGCTAGCGCTAACCAACCCGTCCACCAATTCGTACCGGCGTTTGGTTCCCGGGTATGAGGCACCTGTCAACATCGTATTTTCTCACGGCAATCGCTCAGCCGCCATTCGCATTCCGCGCACCAGCGCGCCTCAGGCCAGCCGCATTGAATTCCGTACTCCCGACGCGACCTCCAATCCATATCTCGCCTTCGCGGCCATCTTAATGGCGGGGTTGGATGGAATTCAAAACAAGCGCGACCCGGTGAAGTTGGGATTTGGACCCATGGACCGCAATATATATGCTTTGAGTCCAGAAGAACTGGCCGATATTCGTAGCGTGCCAGGATCATTGGCGGAGGCGTTGCAAAATCTGCGCGAAGATCACGATTGGCTTTTGAAGGGCGGCGTGTTCAGCGAAGATTTGATTCAAACTTGGATAAACTATAAGCAGCATAACGAAGTAGACGTGGTGAACTTGCGCCCTCATCCCATGGAGTTTGAGCTGTACTTCAACAGTTGAGCGCACGCCGTACTCTTGAAGGGTACTCACAGTTGCGGTATAATGCTTAGGTCGGCGCCGAAGTGGCGGAATAGGCAGACGCGCGCGACTCAAAATCGCGTGAGGTAGCCCCTCGTGCCGGTTCAAGTCCGGCCTTCGGCACCAAGAGATTAAAAGCGGCCCCTGGGGCCGCTTTTGTTGTGGCTATCAGCCAATAAATTCGTCCGCTAACGGATTATTAATGGGCCGGCGCAAATTCTGGGAGGCTCATTATTTGACGCAAAATGGCGTTAAATCGTTCAGACTGTTCCAACATCATCATATGGCCCGCGCCTTCCACCAGATAAAGACTCGCGTTAGGCCAGGCGCTATGAAATTCCTCAACCAGCCCGAGGGGCGTCATACGGTCTTGCTCTCCGGCTATTAGCGCTTTATAGCAGCGAATTTTATGCAGCTGCGCTCGTGCATCAAAAGAGAGACAAGCGACAAACTCACGGAGAGCGCGCTGGGTGTCGACTGCCCCGGCTTGCTCCAAGCTGCGCTCCAATAGATTTTCGTCGGGATTCCGGCTGAGAGACCATCGCGTGATTTTTTCCAATGCTTGGCGGGGGTTGTCTCGCAAGTGTTCAATTAAGGCCGGGTTGACAGGCAGTCGAGGTCCGGTCCCCGCCAGCACGAGCCCTTGAACCATTTCCGGCGCTTTTAACGCCATTATTTGCGCAATGGCTCCACCCATGGAATGCCCCATCACAATGGATGGTTCGGTCAATTCGGACAAACACCAGTCCGCCCAGGCTTCAATGAGCTGGGAGGGCTCCACTTCGGGGAGTGGAGGAAGCTCCGCCCGCGTTGCCGACGGCAGCGTCCGCAACTGACGGCTCCATATCAGCCGGGTGGAGGCAGCGCCGTGAATAAGGTACCACTGTGGCATACAAGATTCCTCTCCGCGTTGTTGTCAAAGTTGTCGCGTGGACGACCAATTTGCTAACATAGACTATATCATGCCGAGGTCGCCGCTAATGACGATGCGGTTGTACGACCCGGAAAACTTTCTTTGAGGGAGTCTCGCCCGCGATGCCCACTCAGTTATTGATTGATGGCCATAGCCTCCTCTTTCGTGCCTATCACGCCTTGCCACCCCTGACTAACAAATCCGGGGTTCCGACAGGGGCTATTCATGGATTTGTCAGCATGTTGTTTCGGGTGGTGGAGCAAGAGTCCCCCGATCGGCTGGTCGTGGTATTTGATGCGCCGCAGGCTACTTTTCGACACGAACAATATAGCGCCTATAAGGCGCAGCGCGAAGAGACGCCCGAGGATTTTCGCTGCCAGCTTCCCTATCTACGGGACTTGCTAGGGTTGCTGGGAATTCCCGTGCTCTCAATTGGGGGATTTGAAGCAGACGACACGTTGGGGACCCTGGCCCGTACCGGGGAAACCCGCGGATATTCTTCCCTGATTGTGACCGGGGATCGCGACTTGTTGCAGTTGGTGGGTCCTCAGGTAATGGTGCTTTTGACGTCGCGGACGGGAATCTCTGACCTTGATCGGATGGATCGGGATGCGGTGAAAGCAAAAATGGGTGTTTGGCCGGAGCAGGTACCAGACTTAAAGGGACTTATGGGTGACAGTTCGGACAATATCCCTGGGGTAACCGGAATTGGACAGAAGTCGGCCCTGGCATTGCTAGAACAGTACCAAACCATTGAAAACCTCTTGGCCAACATGGATTCCCTGAGCAACCCGCGCTGGCAAAAGGCCATGCGCGGACAAGAGCAAGCGGCCCGCCGCTATCGCGACCTGGCGACTCTCGTTACCGAGGTTCCTTTGCGGTGGCCTGAGGCGGAGGAGCCGTTTGGCTGGAAGCGTTCCCCGGCTTTATGGGATTTGTTGAATGAATTGGAGCTAACGGCCGTTAAACGCCGCTTGGGGATGGAGGAAAGTCCCGGGAAAGGCGGGGATCCAGTAGAGGAGGAAAAGCCTTGGTGGCCGACGGTAAGCCTCGTGGCGGAGGAACACTTTGATTGGCTGAGCGGTCCATTTCTCGGGGTGTACCGGGCCGGAACGGACCTTTGGTTTTTCAATTCAGAATCGAATACCGCATTAAAGCGGCCTCTGGATAAAGCCTTGCCGGAGGGCGTGCGTTTGGCGGGGTGGGGCGTAAAGGATTTTTATAAGAGCGGATTTCCGCCCTTCGTCCATGATATTAAGCTTCAGGCGTATTTGTTAAACAGTGAGGCGCGTGATTATAGCCTGGAAGGTATAGTGCGGGCGCGCCATCTGTTCATGCCGCCTTTGGATTCGGGAGAGGCGGCGGCATGTGTGGCTGTTCTCGCGATGCACCAGCAAAATGAGTTGGAAGAAAAGCGCTTGGTGCCGCTGTATCAAGATGTCGAATTGCCCCTGGCCGGGGTGCTGGCCCGAATGGAAGCGGTCGGAGTGTTGGTGGATCGGGACCGCTTGGAAAGTCTAGGACGTGAACTGACTCAATCTATTGGTGAGTTGGAAGCGGAAATCTATGGGCTGGCGGGCGAGCGATTCAACGTTAATTCGCCGCAGCAACTAGGGGAAATTCTCTTTGGCCGCCTGGGGCTTCCCGCCGCTAAACGGACTAAGACGGGATATTCGACGGATGCGGAGACATTGGAGGGGTTAAGACCTCTTCATCCCATTGTGGACCAAATTTTGCATTATCGGCAGGTGGTGAAACTTCATGGAACCTATGTGGAGGGGTTGTTGCCACTTATCCAGGATGACGGGCGCATTCATACCACCTTGCATCAAACCGTCGCCGCCACCGGACGGCTTTCTTCCAGCGACCCTAACTTGCAAAATATTCCGGTGCGGGAAAAGCTAGGCCGGCGGATTCGCGGCGTATTTGTTCCCAGTCCCGGGCGCGTTTTTTTGACGGCGGATTATTCGCAAATTGAGCTGCGCATGCTGGCTCATCTCGCCGGTGACGCCAATCTCATTCAAGCGTTCGAGGATGGCGAGGACATCCATCGCCGCACCGCCTCGGAGATATTCAACATCCCCTGGCAAGAGGTGGATTCGACTTGGCGCAGCCGTGCCAAGGCGGTAAACTTCGGCATTATTTACGGCATTTCAGATTTTGGGCTGGCGCGTGATACCGGAGTGGGACGGGCGGAGGCTCGCGATTATATTGACCGCTATTATCAGCGGTATCCGGCCTTAAAGCGATATTTCGAGGGGGTCGTGGAAGAGGCGCGCCGTCAGGGATTTGTCACCACCATTTTGGGCAGGCGGCGGCCTCTGGTGGACATTAACGCCCATAACCGCATGCGGCGGCAATATTCTGAGCGCATGGCGATGAATACCGTCATTCAGGGCAGCGCGGCTGATCTGATAAAGGTGGCCATGTTGCGCATTGATGAGGCGATGTCGCATGGACAATTGCAAAGCCAGATGATTCTTCAGGTGCACGATGAGTTGATTTGGGATGCTCTGCCGAACGAAGTGGAGGGACTGGCCCGCCTGGCAGAAATTCATATGACGGAGGCCATGCCATTATCCGTTCCGTTAGTGGTGGAATTTAAGCAAGGGGATAATTGGGAAGCCGTCACCCCTTGGGCATTGGGCGGTCCCCATGCCTGAACTTCCTGAGGTGGAGACGATTCGGCGCTATCTAGACACTGTGCTCCCGGGCCGGCAAATTAATGATGTCAAGCGTTTGGACGCGCGCATGGTGAAGAGGTCGCAATTGTCCACGGCGGAAATGTGCCAGAAGATGACCGGTTTGACTATCCGGGCAGTATCGCGGGAGGGTAAGTTTCTATTTTTGCGCTTTGGTTCTCACGATGCCTTGCTTCTACACTTAGGGATGAGTGGACGGCTCGTCACCACCTCACCGGACGAGCCCTATAGGCCGCATACGCACCTGGTGCTGGGCTTGCAGGATTTAGAGCTGCGCTTGGTAGATCCGCGCCGTTTCGGGCGGATTGCCTGGGTGGGCTTGGACGGGTCTAATCGTTTGAGTTTAGGAGTTGACCCGCTTTCCCGCCGCTTTGGCCAGGCCGCGTTAGGGGCAATAATGGCTGGACGGTCTTGCGCCATTAAAAGCGCCCTTTTAAATCAATCCTTAATCGCGGGACTGGGCAATATTTATGCGGATGAATCCTTGTTTTTGGCGGGTGTGCATCCACTGCGCCTGGCGGGTTCGCTCAGCGCCGAGGAGGTGGGGCGGTTGGCGCGGGCCATTCCCAAAGTCCTGCGTCTAGCCTTGCGGAACCGCGGCACATCGTTTTCTGATTATGTTGACGCGCTCGGCCATCCGGGTCAGAATCAACAATTTCTCAACGTTTATGGACGCGAAGGCTTGGATTGTCCTCGGTGTCACACCCCTATTTCCCGCCTGGTGATTGGAGGCCGGTCCAGTCATTTTTGCGGGCAATGTCAGCCCGAGGCGAATTCCAAAGGAGCGGCCGTCCATTTAAGTTTTGAAGGAGGAGCCTCACATGCAAAAGTTTAGTCTCATCGTCGATTCAGAAAGCAAGGCACAGGAAGCTATTGACCTTATCTGGGAGCAGTGGGGTGTACGCGGGGAAATTGAATTAGTCCCCTTGGACGATCAATTGAGGCTTCACATCATCGCGGAACAGGATTTAAGCGCGCAGCAGCTTGACAAATTGCCTGGGAAACGGTCTTAAGTGCGAGGTCGTTGGTGGCCGTGGTTACTTTTGCTGCTGGCTTTGATACCCGCGCTCTTGATTAGCCCGCCTCGGGTTGCGGAAAACATTGCCTCCCCCAGGGAAAACGTGAGCGTGGCCATTTTTGGCAACCCAAACATGTTGGATCCGGCGCTGGCCTCCACTGGCAGTGATTGGACTATTGATTCCAATGTGTTTGAACCCTTGTTTCGTATCGCTGAATATGGGGGAATCGTGTCCAATTTGGTTCAACACTACTCCATATCGGGGAAGCAACTCACGCTTGAGATTAAGCCACTGCCGCTGGACAACGGCCAACAACTGACCGCCTCGGTGGTGGCAGGGGCCTTGGCGCGGCCGTTGTGGCCTTCCGTGGGTTCTTCCCAAGCCCAATCTCTTTTGAACTCAGTAGTGGGCGTGCGCGCCGTGATCGCCGGAAAGGAACAGTACCTGTCTGGCATTGCCGTAACCGGCACCTCCACGCTGACTATTACGTTGACGCATGCTATAGGGCGGGGATTCTTGAGAACGCTGGCCAATCCGGTGCTTTCTATCGTGCCTGTGGCCGACCAAGTTCGGGGTGGCTCCGATTGGCAATTTCTAAATCTTTATGGCACCGGCGGCTATCAGCTTTCCACCTGGCAGCCGGGAGGTGAGCTCACCTTCTTGAAAACTCATGGGCCAGGACCGGGTACCGTGGCGCTGGTCGTATACAAATCGTTTAAGAAAGCGGTGTTAAGTTTTCGCAATGGGGCAATTTCCGCCCTTCCCGTTAATCCCGCGCAGTTGACACAAGTTCCTGGTTCCTTGTTGAAACAGGTGCGAGCCCTGCCCATGCCCGGCAATCTCTTTTTGGTCTACCGCAGCCACGCGCCCAGGGTATCAGTCTATCCCCTGCTTTCCCCGCGTCGATGGGTGACGACAAGCTTTCGCGGCCGCGTCCCAGCCTTGGCTGGCGGTTGGCCCGGTCATATGCCAATGGGCAAGCCCATGACAGTTTATGTGAATCAAGATTTGCCGCAAGCGGTTCAGTTGGCGCAAACGCTGGCCAAGTTGGAGCCGAAGCGGGTGACGGTGCAAGAAGTGAATTTGTCCACCTTGACGTCATTGGCCAAAAATAATCAGATAGCCGCCTATATTGGCCAAGCCGATTTATTTAAATCAGGCACCATGATGCCGCTGGCGCCTATTCGTTCGTTATGGCTGGCCAGCCCGGTTTTCGCGCGAATGGGTGTTTACGCCAATGGGGCTTTGAAGTGGCATAGCCTGACCGTCAACAAATAGTTTAGAAATGGAGGGTGCCGGTGCGACTCATTGGGCTTACGGGCGGAATTGGGAGCGGAAAGAGTTCGGTGAGCCGTATCTTAGCGGAATTGGGAGCTTATGTGGTGGATGCTGACCAGATCGCCCATCAGTTGCAGGCGCGGGGGAGGCCTGTGTGGCGGGCCATTTGGGAGCAGTTTGGCTGGCCGGTATTAACAGCGGACGGATCGGTGGACCGAAAGAAGCTGGGGTATCATATTTTTTCCGATGGAAAAGCGCGAGAAAGTCTGAATCGTATTGTTCACCCTCCCGTGCAAAGTGAGATTAAACGGTTGGTGAAGGATGCTGAAAGTCAGGGGGGTTCCCTGGCCGTGTTAGATGTGCCTCTTCTTATTGAAGGCGGATTGTATCGCGTGGTGGATACGATTTGGGTCGTATATACGGAACCGCGGCAGCAGATTGAGCGCATCTGCCTGCGTGACGGTGTAAGCCGGGAAACGGCGGAACGGCGGCTCCAGGCGCAAATGCCGCTTAAAGATAAAGTGGCGTTGGCGGATGTGGTGATAGATAATCGCGGAGATTTGGCGACTCTTGAGGAAGAGGTTCGAGGCCTATGGCAACGCGTCGCCGCCGACGGGTAGTGCGGTTTCGATTTGTGGCAGGGTTAGCTGTGCTGGCCCTTATAGCCGTACTCTACGGATATTGGGCCCCTTTTCCGTATCAGCCCACCATTATTGCGGCCGCTCACAGGGAAAAGATCAGTCCCTATTTAGTGGCTGCCGTGATTCGCGTCGAGAGTCGGTTTCGGCCGGACGTGGTGAGTCCCCGCGGGGCGGTAGGGCTTATGCAGTTGATGCCTTCCAGCGCCAACTGGATTGCCGCCAAGTCTCATTACCCCCAAAGCCTGGATTTGAATGACCCACGGGTAAGCATCCAACTAGGCACTTGGTACTTGCGATATCTATTGAGTGCCTATCGCGGCAATACTGTGTTAGCTTTAGCCGCATACAACGGGGGGCCGCAAACCGTAAATGGTTGGCTTCTCCACGGGGTGCTGTCTTCTACTCAGACGGACTATCGCGATATTCCATACCCGGAAACGGCCCATTTTGTTCAGCGGGTAAAGCGGTTTGAAGCCGCCTACCACTTGATGTATGCCTGGCTGGCCCCCGGCAAACACTTTGTTGTGGGGGTGGTCTCATTGGCAAAACTGATGTCCGAGGAGACTAAGATCAAGCTCGGCGAGCGACTCGGAGTCGCCGAAATCGTCCGTCAGGAAGGCTGGGGCGGCGTCCCCGCCCGGCAATGCGGCAACTTGGTTCGTGAAGCGGTTCGACTGGCGGAAGAGGAGCTCAGTCGAAGCTGACCCCAAGGAAGCGGAGCTGATAAAGCTCCGCTTCTTGACACTGGTTGACGTCATGGCGCTGCCGCTGACGATGACGCAGCTTCGATCGGACACGCTGAATCACTCTTTTCCGGCTGATCACTCCCAGACGGGGAAATAAGTGACGCCTTCTAAAGGGGAGGATGCCGGATCGTAATAGGCGAGGCTGGGGTCGGGGATGGAACGTCCCGAAAGCGAGCCCGTCAGATGACGATCGGGGTCTAAGGCGATCCCCATTAAGGGAAACGTGGCGGTCAGGGCGACACGAACTTCGGGCGCTTGATGCATGGGGCTCGGTGTCATCGCCTGGCTGCGGCGAATGTCGGCCCAGATGCTAGTCGCCGTGGCGAGCCCGCCTGCTCCCGGGCCCTGCACCCAAAAGTGGCCGGCACTGGTAATAATTCCAATGCCGTTTTGCGCACCCGTGACTTGTCCCAGAGCATGGTGGATCGGCACCACCGTAGGCTTGACCTGAGCCTCCAGTGAACCGTCAGCCAAGCGCTTGGCCGTGGCCACCAGGCGCAGCGTCATTCCATGGGCCTTGAGGCGCGATAGTATAGTGGCAGGCCAGTTGTCAATCCCCACAACGGGAAAGGTCTCGGGATGCATCCACTGGTCAAATGCCAAGTGGGCAAGCAGCACCAGTTTTCTGGCGCTGTCCCACCCTTGGACATCGGCGTTGGGGTTGGCTTCCGCATATCCTTCAGCTTGGGCGTCCCTAATAGCCTCCTCAAGCGGGCGCCCGTCGCCCATGGCGCAAAGTAGATAGTTGGTGGTTCCGTTGAGAACGCCATAAACTTGCTGGACTGGGGCGGCGTTAAGCTGATAACGCAGACTGTCCAAAATGGGGATGCCCCCTCCCACACCGGCTTCATATCCTAAAAACGCTTGATGAGAGAGGCAAATAGTGAGGAGTTCCCGCCCATGATAGGCCATAACCTCTTTGTTGGCGGTGACAACAGCTTTTCCATGGCGGAGCGCGTCACTAATCCAGGCGCGGGCCGGTTCGCATCCTCCCATCACTTCCACAACAATATCGATGGCGGGATCGTGAATAATTTCTTCCGGATCTTGCGTCAACGGAATAGACACCGCGCGCGTTTTTTTCGGGTCGCGCACCAGGGCGCGGGAAAAATGATAGTGAACTCCGTCAAAATTTTGATTCAGGGCAAGCACGGCCTGTCCGACTGTGCCTAACCCCAACATCCCTATTTTTACTTCTCGCATTGTCTTCGCCCCTGTGCTCATGATGCCGTCGCAATGTCCCCATTTTATGAAACCATTGTCACGGGGACAAGCTCGCGGCATTTAACTACGAAAAATGTTCCGCTTTGGCGATGGGGAGCGATCATAAGGGTCGCGCAAGAAGCGTGCCGCTAAAACTTGGGAGAGGCGCATGTTTGGCTGTATAAGCGGCAGCGCATTTTTGCAGTCTATCACCGACGAGTTTTGTACAGGGAGGTGTTGTGGGTTGCGCCGTTCATGGCCATTAGCGTTAGTCCTATTGAGTTTGGGGTTGTGCCCTGGGGTCGCTTTTGCCCGGGGTGTAGTGGCCGGGAGTCCCTCGGTGCATCTTTCCACGGGGGCTTTCGTGACCCGCGATGCGCCGGTTATTCTTACCACCGCGGGCAGCGATTCGCGCTTGCCCTATTTGCTGGGCAGCTCGCGCACCAATTATTTTCACGCCATTCCTTCCCAGGAAAAGAATATTGAATTGGTTGCCCGACGATTAAACGGCACACTTGTCGAGCCCGGTCAAGTATTTTCCTATTATCGCCGCATCGGTCCCTATACGGCCGAAAATGGGTTTGGATGGGGCCGCATGTTTGTGGGGGATCGAATTGTGCCGTCCGTGGGCGGGGGTGTCTGCCAAGGGTCTAGTACTTTATACGCGGCCGTTTTGCGAACCGGGCTTCCCATTGTGGAACGACACCATCATGGTTTGACGGTGCCCTATTTGCCCCCCGGCGAAGACGCGACCGTGGCTTCCGATTATCTCGACTTTCGCTTTCTCGATAATCGAACCACCCCGGTGTTAATTACCGCCTCGACCAAGGACCGGCACCTCTCGGTGCAAGTTTGGGGCGCTTCTCCGGGGCCCCAAATAGTGGTCAAGCATGAGATTTTGCAGGAATACCCCTTTCGTACCGTGCAGCAGTTTAACCCGCAGCTTAAACCGGGTGAAACCCGGGTGGCGGCACCGGGCCAGCCCGGGGTGAAGGTTAAAACCTGGTTGGAGATTAAGACACCGGAAGGGACAGAAACAAAGCCGCTTAGTATAGACACCTACCGGCCCAGTCCCCGTATCGTGGAATCCGGTACGCGTTTTCAATAAGGGTGCATGAGGTCGTCCTCTCCAGACATAATGTGGTAGTCGGGAGGATGACATGCCGGTATTAGCTCTTTGGGCGTGGGTTGTGCTGCGAGTCGGCGCGTTGGCGGGCGAAAGAGTATCATTTCATGGATTAGGCCGGGACAGGGGTGCCTTAGCCACTTCCGCCATCGCTTATGGAGGCGCGGCCATCTTGTTGTGGATGGTATGTTTGCTGGCCCATCGCGCAATTTGGGTTAACGGCGCGCTTTTGCCGGCGGCGATTTATGCCCTGTCGTTTATTTGTTACACCCAAGCACTGGCTAAGGGTCCGGTAGGACTGGTCAGCGCGTTTGCCAATGCCACCGTGCTCATGCTATTTTTTCTCTCGCCGCGTTGGGATGTTCCATCCATAGCGGGGATTATTATTTTTGCTCTGGGCTCTTTTTTGGTACTTCCCAGTAAATTCCGGGCCTCATCCGCGGTGGTTTGGATGCTTGTGAGCGATGTTACCTTGGTGGCGGGGCGGCTTCTGGACGCGCACCACCTTCCGGCGATGTCGCTCCCTTACGCGGCCAGCCTTTTTACCGCCGTGGTTGTTTGGCTGGCCATTCCCATCACGGCGTTAGGGGCGTGGTCATCCGCCTTTGAATTGACCCGCGACCGTCCTGGTTGGGGTATTGCCGCGGCGGGATTTAACAGTTTCTCTTATTTGACGGTGCTCGAACTTTTGCGTCAGTTTTCCCCCACGCTGGTGGAAGCGGTATCCGCCTCCGCCGGGGTGGCCGCCACGGTCGCTGGCGTCGTGGTTTTTCGTGAGGATGGAGCCGCACGAAAAGTGACGGCAGCCACTTTTATGACTCTTGCGACACTTATTCTGATCTATAGTCAGTCGGGAAAGATGCGGTAGAATAGAATTATAAGGAAGTGGATACGCATGAAGATTTACACCAAGACGGGTGATTTAGGCGAGACCTCTTTGTGGGGAAAGGCGGGCATGAAGCGCACGCGCAAGGATTCCGCGCGTGTTCGCGCGTATGGAGCGGTCGATGAAGCCAATGCCTGGGTTGGACTGGCGCGATCCTACGGCCAGATCGACCCGGAATTGGATCATATGTTGGAGACGGTCCAGCATCGACTATTTTCTTTGGGGGCCGATCTCTCCAATATTAACCCCGAGCGGGAGAACCGTATTAACGAGAGTCATATCGCTGATTTGGAAGAGTGGATAGATCGTTTGGATGGTGCCCTTCCACCCCTAAAGAAGTTTATTCTTCCGGGGGGTTCCTCCGGCTCTTCGGCCCTGCAGGTGGCGCGTACCGTGGTGCGTCGGGCCGAGCGGCGACTGGTGAGCTTTTTGGATGATGATTGCGGTTATGCCATCCAATTAAAATTTCTTAATCGCTTGTCCGACTTTTTGTTTGTGGCGGCTCGCCGCGCCAATCAGCTTGCGGGACGCGATGACGTTTTGGCGGACTTTTAGGAGGACCTGGAGTGCAGCCACGATTATTCAGTATTGATGAGGCCAATCAGCTTTTGGCGGAATTACGGTCGGAGCTGGGGGATCTGAACAATATGCAGCAGCAAGCGCGAAAAAAATATGAAGAGATGCGCGATATTCGAGAAGTGGGATACCGGCCGGACGGTAATCTGATCATGCTGTCGGACTATCAGGAAACCAAACGCGAGTTTGATCGCATCGTGGCAAACGCCAACCAGGTGCTGAGTGAAATAAATCGACGCGGTTGCCGCGTGACCGATGTGGAAACTGGTCTGGTGGATTTTCCGGCGCGAGTCGACGGGGTTCCGGTGTACTTATGTTGGCAAAAGGACGAAGAGGAAATCGGCTACTATCATGGTTTGGAAGAAGGGTTCGCGGGACGTCGCCCGCTTCCCCAAAAGCTTAATCCCGGTGAAGGGCGCAATTAGGGATTGAGACCTAAGTCCCGGGCGAGCGGCGTTAATGCCTCCACAATGAATGGGATAAAGGCGTCAAGCTCCATGTCCATGCCGTGCACTCCGGCGTAAACCTCGTCCCTGTTCACACCGCGCGCGAATCCCTTATCCTTAAGCTTCTTGATGACAGAGCGGGGCGAAACCTGACTCAGGCTCTTGTCGGGTTTTACCAAGGCTACCGCGACGATAAATCCGGTCAGCTCGTCGGCGGCGAAGATCGACCGCTTTAGCAATGTGTCACGGGGAATATTATTTTCGGTAACGTGGGAGCGAATGGCTTCGATAATCTTTTCAGGGAAGCCTTCGCTTTGAAGAATGCGGCCTCCTTCAATGGTGTGCTGCCCAATCTCAGGGTATCTTTCGTAGTCAAAATCATGGAGTAGCCCCACCAGACCGAATAGGTCTACATCATCGCCGTGGCGTATGGCGATAGCCCTCATCACCGCTTCTACCGCCAAGCCATGCTTGACCAGATTGGGATTCTTCGTATAACGGTTTAAAAGTTCCCAAGCTTGTTCACGTGCGGGCCAAACTTTGGCAGGCAAGGATTTTCCCTCCAAGTCAAGACTGAAGTGATTATAACACGCTCGGCCCATAGTTTTGACACCCGTAGTGCCCTTCCGTACACTAGAGAGCGGAAATTTCACCATTAGCAACGGAAAGCGGGATGACGATGGCGGATGCGGCAGATGTCACCATTATTGGTGGCGGGCCGGTCGGGCTATTCGGCATGTATTGCGCCGGTCTTAATTGTCTTGATGCGCAATTGCTGGAAAGTCTTGATCGGGTTGGGGGCCAGCTTGAACATTTATATCCGGAAAAGCCCATTTACGATGTGGGGGGGTTCCCGAAAATTAGCGGGCGAGAGCTGATAGAACAGTTAAAGCGGCAAGCTTTCCAATACTCCGGCAGGGTGGTTCCCAATGTCACAGCCAGTTCGTTGGAGACTGGTTCTTTGCGACACCGCATACACACAAATCAAGGAATTTTCGAATCTCGAGTCGTTATTATTACTGCGGGTATTGGCGAGTTCATACCCCGTCGGATGAATATTCCCGCCATCGATCAATTTGAAGGTCGGGGTCTTTATTATGTCGTTAATCAATTAAGTGATTTTGACGGGCAACGGGTGCTGGTGGTGGGCGGCGGCGATTCCGCAGCAGACTGGGCTATGGCTATTGCCGACCGTGCTCAACAGGTAACCATGATTCATCGCCGTGACGCGTTTCAGTGCCATAAAGACAGTCTTCGCAAGCTTCAAAGCCACTCCGCGGTGGCATTGGTGCCCAACCGGTCCTTGTTGAGGTTAGAGGGAGACCAACAGGTGCAGCGTGCCTATCTTCAGGATACCAAAGAGGGGCCGCTTGCCGACCCCTTGACTGTAGACCGCGTCATTATCGCGATTGGGTTGGTGGCGGGAACGGCGATTTTCCAGGAATGGGGGCTTCCCCTAGAAGGGCATGAGATTCGGGTGGCGAGCGATATGAGTACGGGCCGCCCGGGGGTGTATGCCGCTGGCGACGTGGCCACCTATCCCGGGAAGGTGAAGCTTATTGCCGCTGGATTTGGTGAAGTGGCCACGGCGGTTGAGGCGGCTTGCAAGTTTCTGGGCGCTTGAGGTTTTGGCTTTAAAAGGCTGTGATACAATTTTTTTACGAGGATGGATTTTCCTCGGAACCTGAACGAAAGGCAGGGTTTGAGGTGGCAAAACGACCCCATTTGGATGAGTTGAACTTAGCGACTGGAAAAAAGGCGCGGCTCTACCGATTGTTGTATCAGGCTGGTCCCGCCAACGGGACATTGATGATTTTGCCGATCGATCAAGGCTTGGAACACGGTCCGCGCGACTTTTTCGACGCGCCCGAAAGTCAAGATCCGTCTTTTCAGTTCCACATCGCCTTGGAGGGAAGATTTTCGGCCATTGCCTGTCAGATCGGCCTGGCCGAGAAATATTATCCATCGTACGCCGGAAAGATTCCCTTGATTTTAAAGCTCAATGGCAAGACGGAGATTCCCTCCGATGAATCCCCCATATCTCCGCTCATTGCGTCGGTCGAGGATGCCGTGCGGCTAGGGGCCGACGCGGTTGGTTATACGCTTTACGTTGGCTCTAGTCGCCAAGATGAGGATTTCTCGCAGTTTCGGCGGATTCGGGAGGACGCGGATCGGTATGGGCTTCCCGTGGTTGTTTGGTCCTACCCCCGTGGTGCCGCTATTGAGTCGCGGGGAGGCAAAGACACCGTCTACGCGGTGGACTACGCGGCACGGGTAGCGCAGGAACTGGGGGCTGACGTGATAAAGCTCAACGTCCCCAAGGTTGACTCCCCTAAACTTAATCAGGCGCCGAAAGCCTATCAGCGGGAGTGGACACAACAATCGGCGTTGGAACAAGTGGTGCGTTCGGCTGGCAATTCCCTTGTGATTTTCGCGGGGGGAGAAAGGCGCGAAGGGGCGGACGCGTTGGGGAAGGCCGAGGCTTGTATGCAGGCGGGAGCGACCGGGCTTATTTTTGGCAGAAACGTGTGGCAGCGGCCGTTTTCGGAGGCGATGAAAATAGCTCAAGAGATACACGCGATGTTGGAGAAACACGCCTTTTAGATGACCAAGCGCCCCTTGGCGGCTGTTGCCAGGGGGCGTGAGACTATCCGTCACCCGACAATTTGCCGTCAGGGCGGGGCGCACTCATTCCAGTCCTAGAATACCGTGCTAGAGGCAGCTTAATGGCGCGTCACGGGGACAAGGAAAGGATTGGTGTGGTTCAACGGCGATGGTGGACATTAAACAGCAGCGGTGGTTTGAAAAGCCTGTGCGGGAAGCGCGGGGTCGCCTATTCCGGCGATTTGTCGTCCGCACCCATTTAGTTCGCCCCGGCGAGCATTTGGAGAAGTCTCTTGCCGGCTATCTTATGCCGGGCATTGAGGACGGCGATATTATCGTCTTGGGCGAGAAGATTGTGGCAATTGCCGAAGGCCGGGCGGTCACGTTAAGTTCGGTGCGGCCACGGCCTTTGGCGCGGTTTTTAGCCGCCAGGGTGCGGCCATTGGGGTATGGGTTGGGGCTTCGCCGTCCTGAGACCATGGAAATGGCTTTGAGGGAAGCCGGCGCCGTTCGCATCTTAGTGGCTGCTCTGGCGGGTGCGCTAGACCGTGTCCGTCGTCGTTCAGGAAGTTTTTATCGCGTGGCTGGAAGGCGAGTCGCGGCTATTGACGGGCCGGGTCCCACAACCATCCCCCCCTATGACCAATATATTGTTTTAGCGCCGGAGCGTCCGTTTTCAGTGATTGCGGCTTTGTCGCGCCGATTGGGCTGCTCGGTGGCGGTGGTGGATGTCAACGATATCGGCAGTGAAGTGCTGGCGTCATCGCCCGGCACTGATGTCGGCCTGGTTCGGGAGCTCATGCGGGATAATCCGATGGGGCAAGGGGCGCAGGGAACTCCTGTCGCTGTCCTGCGACTGGCGGGAGTCGGTCATCCGATAAGAGAGTGGCCCTTGACCCAAAATTGGGGAAGCGGTGGTTGGATGACCCCTGTGGCGGGGGTCGGTGATGCCGGGCTGCGGTTAACCTTTAGTACAACCGCGGCCGCTAGATCGCGAGTGGGCCCGGATTGATTTATAATGGGGGCAGTCAGGCGGCCGACGGGTCGTCAGATCCCTGTCAAAGGCGGTGACGGAACGACCCTGGGGTCGGGAGCATGATGGACATTTTCGACGAAATGGCGCAAAGAGGCCACGAACAAGTTATTTTTAATTATGATCGGGCCTCGGGACTGAAGGCAATTATCGCGATTCACGATACGACGCTTGGCCCGGCTTTGGGAGGCTGTCGGATGCTTCCTTACGTTAGCGAGCAAGCGGCCTTAACAGATGTTTTGCGATTATCGGAAGGAATGACCTATAAGGCGGCGGCCGCCGGCCTAGATTTTGGCGGAGGGAAAGCCGTGATCATTGGTGATCCGGCCACCAATAAGTCGGAAGCGCTTTTCCGCGCATTGGGGCGATTCATTGACACCCTCCATGGTCGTTACCGAACTGGCGAGGATGTTGGCACAGCGGAGGACGACTTTGTTCAGTCCTTGCGGGAGACCCATTATTTAGTGGGATTGCCCCGGGCTTATGGGGGATCTGGGGATACGGGAGACAATACTGCGCTCGGAGTCATGCAGGCCATTCACGCGGCACTGGTGCACCGGTTCGGTAGTTCCTCCCTAAAGGGACGCCGGGTGGCGGTGCAAGGATTGGGAAAGGTTGGCTATCACGTGGCGCGCCACGCCATTGAAGAGGGCGCTGAGGTTGTGGGGGCGGACATCAATCCCCATGTGGTGGGTCGGGTTGCCTCGGAACTCGGAGTGGAGCCCACCGACCCTTGGGCAGTGTTGGAGACACCCTGTGACGTCTTCTCTCCCTGTGCCTTGGGTAGTGTCATCAACCGGGAAACGGTTGAAAGTTTGGCGTGTCAGATAGTGGCTGGGTCCGCCAACAATCAGTTGGAGGATGACAGTCTGGCGGACAGGCTTCGGCAGCGTAATATTTTGTACGCCCCCGATTTTATTGCCAATGCGGGTGGGCTCATTCAAGTGGCGGATGAGATTCAAGGATATAATCCAGAACGGGTTAAGCACCAAATCGAGTCTATTTACGACGTGTTGTCGGCCATCTTTAAGCAGGCGGAGGAGAATGGCCAGTCGACGGTGGCGGTGGCCTTGGAGCATGTTCGGCAGCGCCTGCAATATGTTCATCAAATTCGCCGGGTACGTTCGTAAGGACTTGGAACCGGAAAGTTTTGGGGGCGACGACAAGAGGGGGCTAGCAAGTGGCGACAGAGGTAAAGAAGGGGTTGGCATCTGATCCATCGGAACTTGCCGACCCATATCGCGGCCAACGGCAGTATCGCACTTTATCCGGCATTCCCATTAAAGCGTTGTATGAAGAGTCGGACCGGACCGACGGCGGAGAAATCGGGATCCCGGGTCAATATCCCTACACCCGGGGCATTCATGACACCATGTATCGCGGGCGTCTATGGACCATGCGCCAGTTCGCGGGATTTGGAACCGCACGGGAAACTAATCAACGCTTTCGCTATCTTTTGGAACAGGGACAAACGGGACTATCCGTAGCATTCGATATGCCGACATTAATGGGCTATGACTCGGATGAGCCCCACAGCTTGGGAGAAGTGGGCCGCGAGGGCGTAGCCATCGACACCATTGAGGACATGGAAAAATTGTTTGAGAGCATTCCCTTGGATCAAGTCTCCACGTCCATGACGATTAATGGGCCGGCTCCGATTATTTGGGCCATGTATCTGGTGGCGGCTGAACGGCAAGGGGTGCCTTGGACAAAAGTGCGCGGCACCTTGCAGGCGGATATTTTAAAGGAGTACATCGCCCAAAAAGAGTGGCTTTTTCCACCGGAGCCTTCCATGCGGCTCATGGTGGACATGATGGCGTTTGCCACCGAGTACGTTCCTCAGTGGAATTCGATTAGTATTAGCGGGTACCATATTCGTGAAGCGGGCTCAACGGCGGCGCAGGAACTCGCTTTTACTCTGGCTGATGGATTTGCCTACGTGGAGGCTGGCATTGCCGCGGGTCTGGACGTCAACGCGTTTTCTCCCCGCTTATCCTTTTTCTTTAATTCACACATCGATTTCTTTGAGGAGATCGCCAAGTTTCGTGCCGCGCGGCGCATTTGGGCGCGGCATATGAAAGAAAAGTATGGCGCCACCAACCCCAAGGCATGGACGATGCGGTTTCACACCCAGACCGCGGGATGTTCCCTGACAGCTCAGCAGCCCGAAAACAATATTATCCGCACGGCTTATGAGGCCTTAGCGGCGGTGCTGGGCGGCACCCAATCGCTGCACACCAACTCGATGGATGAGGTGTTGTCGCTTCCTACGGAAAAAGCGGTTAAAGTGGCCTTGCGGACCCAACAGATCGCGGCCTATGAAACCGGTGTGGCCAATACCGTAGACCCTCTGGCCGGGTCGTTTTTTGTGGAGGCGCTCACCGATGAGATGGAGCGCCAGGCGGAGGAGTATTTTACCCGTATCGAGGATATGGGTGGAGTTCTTAAAGGAATTGAAAACGGATTCTTTCAGCGCGAGATTGCGGAAGCGTCATACCGGTATCAAAAAGAGCTGGAAAATCACCAGCAAATTATGGTCGGGGTTAACGCCTTCGTCGAGGAAGAAACGGAACGCATTCCCATCCTCAAGATTGACCCATCCGTAGAAAAAGAGCAGTGCCAGCGTGTGCAAAACTGGCGGCAAAGCCTGGATCGCGGAGTCGTGCAAGGGACTTTGGACGCTTTGCGGCAAGCCTGTAGTACGCCCGACGCTCCTATAATGCCCGTTATTGTTGACTGCGTGCGGGCAGGCGCCAGCGAAGGGGAAATTTGCGCGGCCATGAAGGATGTCTTTGGCACCTGGCGGGAACGTCCCGTTTTTTAATCAATCGATTCCTGGGTGGACATTGAGTTCCTGGATGCGGCAGGGAGACCATTCCCCAATCGAGGCGCCGAACCGGATGGAATAATGGGCAAAGCGCGGTGTGGCTCTGTCTTAGCGGAGGACAAGGCGTGGCGACTTTTTGGACCGATTGTGAAACGGCCGACCCCAGGGTATCGGTGATCGTGACCGAATCGGATAGCAATGGCACCATATTGGCGTTGGGCGATGAGTCTCTCCTTTCGCAAAAAGGGTTTTATGACCGGGTGGAATCGCTGGCGGGCGGATTTGTCACCGGCGGGTTTTGGGATAGTCATGTCCATCTCTTGGAGTTTGGGCGCAGTCTCTCCCGGTTGCGGTTGGGACCAGACGACGATCTGCCGACTATCTTGGCAAAGGTACGGCGTCGTGCCGCCCACACGGCAAGAGACGCTTGGGTGATTGGTGCAGGGTGGGGCGGAGACGTTTTCGGTTTTGCATCCCCTATCGAAGCGCTGGATGAGGCGGCGGGATCTCATCCGGCGCTTTTGACGAGCTATGACTATCACACCGTGTGGTTCAACCGGCAGGCGATAAAGCGGCTTGGGCTCACAGGAGAGGAAGCTCTCAGCGCGGGCCGGACCGGGCTGTTACGGGAAAAACGGGCCTTTTGGGCGCAAGAGCAGGCCTACTCCGGTTCTGACTCCGTCAAGCCGTTGGAAGGCGCTCGCCGTGAGTTATGCCGGTTGGGACTGGTGGGCGTAACCGCCATGGAGCCTCGGGACGGATTTATGGCCATGCAGCAGACTCACGCGGTCCATCGTGGCTTGCGGGTTCAAGTGTTTTTATGGGATGACGTAGCAGAATCGCTGGCGCAGGCAGGAATAAAGCAGGGTTTCGGCGATGACTTCCTTCGCGTTATGGGGATTAAGTTGTTCGCGGACGGGGCGCTGGGGTCGCGCACGGCCTGGATGTTTGAACCTTACCTGGGCGACCAGGGCAATCGCGGGGTGGCTACATTAGATGGGGACGCTCTTAAGCGGTGGGCTCAGCGTCTTGGGGAAGATGGTCTTTTAGCGGCTGTTCACGCCATCGGCGATATGGGGGTCAGCGAAGTGGCGAAAGCTCTTGCGCTGTACGCATCCCCGGACCGACCCCCACTGAGTCGCATTGAACATGCCGAGTTGCTGAACGACGAGACATTGCGATTGTTGGCTCGGTCCAAGGTGGGGCTATCCATGCAGCCCGCGCACTTGATTTTCGACCGGGAACCGGCCGCGCGGTATTGGGGCGAGCGGACTCGGGCGGCCTTTCGCTTTAAGGATATTCTTCAGCAAAACGTGTTGTTGGCTTTTGGCTCCGACGCGCCCATCGCGAGTCCTGACCCGGTTTTGGGATTGTGGGCAGCCGTCCATCGCAGTGATAGCGGCGACAATCCCTGGCATTCTGAACAGCGGTTAACGCCTGACCAGGCGATTTGGTGCTATACGCGGGGGCCTGCCTTAATGGATGGTCGGCCTTCTGGATTGGTGGCGCCGGGCTATTGGGGAGACTTTACCGTGTGGCGCGAGGATCCGCGGGTGGGATTGGCGTTGGGGGAAAGGGATCGACTGGCGGTGTTGACCACAGTCGTGGCGGGTCGGCGAGTCGCGCAAGGATAGATCACGGTGCATTGCCGTAAGTTGGTATATGCTATATATGGATAAGGATGGATACGCGACGGGGAATTCCTGGGGACGCCATCCTTGACCTGGCAGCCCAAGGGGGTTTTTTCCATTATTGATAACAGAGTGTGGTCTGAAATATTGCGGACGGGCCGCTATTTGCCGGACGCGCAAATGGAACTCATGGTGGAGTTAGGGGTGAGGATGGGTCGTCCCTTGTTGCTGGAGGGTCCGTCGGGAAGCGGTAAAACGGCGTTGGCGGGGGCGTTGGCCTTGGGTCTGCAGCGGCCCCTCATCCGGTTGTCTTGTTATGAGGGAATGGGTGCTAGTGAAGCGCTCTATGACTGGAATTTTCACTCGCAGTGGGCGCGTCTGGCGCAAGACCGGGGGTCAGATCCCTTTGCCGATGAGTTCCTGTTGGCTCGCCCTTTACTCAGAGCATTGCAAAATCCTGACTCGGTATTGCTGATTGACGAGGTCGACCGCGCCGACGCAGCCTTGGAAGCGATGCTGCTGGAGTTTTTGAGCGAGTATCAAATCTCTATTCCTGAGCGCGGTACTTTTAAAGCATCGGTTCCTCCTATCACCGTGTTGACATCAAATCGCCAGCGGCCACTCTCCGATGCTTTGCGAAGGCGTTGTCTATATCTTTATGTTGATTGGCCCGACCTGCAACGGGAAGGGGAGATTGTGCGATTCCATGTGCCTGACTTTCCGCCGTCGGTTTTGAACCACCTTTTGGCGTCGGTACGACGACTCCGGACCTGGAACCTTATTAAGCCTCCTGGCCTTTCGGAGACCATCGACTGGGCCAAAGGGTCTTTAATCAAAGGGGTGGAGGAATGGTCAAAGGAATGGGTGACTCAAAGTCTGGGACTCGTGGTGAAAGATGCGCTCGACTTGGAGCGAGTGGTGCCGCGCATCGATGAGTTGCTGGCGCCTGAAACCTGACTGGCCCAATCCCAGCAGAGTCCCTTGCCCCCTCGAGACAGACAGATTACGAGTCACGCCACAAAGGATGAGCACGCGGCTAGGGGGCGCGAAGCCAAACCCGGCGGGATGAAGGCCAGTTGGGCCCAAGGTCGCAATATGGGCACGGGACTTCCCGCGATGTTGCCGGATTGGCTTCATGCGATTCGCCGACGGTCTTTTTACTTGCCTCAGGTAGCACGCCGGGGAGCACCTGTCGGAGCGCGGGTGGGGGTGGATTGGAGGCAAACGCTGAAGCGATGGTCTCGACAAGGGCATCTTGACGGCTCTCCGGTATGGCGCCGGATGCCCTATGGCTTTGGTCGTCTCGTGGTCTTATGGGATGTCTCAGGCTCCATGTCGGCCTACCGGGAGTGGTTTTTTCCCTGGCTCTATCAAATGGTGCGGGAAAGCGATGGCACTCACGTATTCGCGTTTGGCACCGAGGTCGACAATCTCACCGCCCATTTAAAGGGTACCTATGCGGACGCCGTTCAATCTCTTTATGATAAAACCTTTGTATGGGAAAGCGGAACCGCCATTGGCGACGCGTTTAAGCACTGGATTGACGATTATGGAAATCGGTTGTTGGGTTCACTCACGACACTCATGATTATTAGCGACGGTTGGGATGTTGGATCGCCGGAACGCCTGGAGGCGGCGATGCGGATGATGGCGCGGCGCTCCCAAAAAATTATTTGGGTCAATCCGTTAATGGCTACGGCTGGATTTGAACCACGCACCCGCGCCCTTAAAACCGCCCGCAACTATGTGGATTCTATGGTGCCGGGTGCCACCATTAAGGATTTGCGTCAATTGTCGTGGGGTTTTGGTTTTAGTGTTTAGCCGTTCAGGGGACAGGGTCATAGGAAAGGGGGAGCGGCGTTGGCGGCCGCGAAAAAAATATGAAGCCGGCAGTATTTGATTATGTGCGGGTAAATTCGCTGGATGAGGCCATCGAGGCGTTAGCTCGGTATGAGGGTGAGGCAAAAGTGCTGGCTGGAGGTCAGAGCTTAGTTCCGCTGATGAACTTTCGGCTGAGCCGCCCCGGCGTTTTAGTGGATATCAATGATTTGGCGGAGATGGCGGGGGTGCGTGACTTAGGCCATGCGCTCGCGATTGGCTCAATGACGCGCCACCAGCAACTGGTCAATAATGATTTCATTCGCGAGCGTCTTCCCATCCTGCCGCGCGTCGCCTCTTATATTGGTCATTGGGCGATTCGCAATCGCGGCACGTTAGGGGGAAGCGTAGCCCACGCCGACCCGGCGGCAGAATTGCCGGCGTTGTTAACCGCTTTGCAGGCCACCATTGTTATGCGTTCTCCCCGCGGGGAGCGGCGTCTTCTGGCCGAGCGCTTCTTCTTGGGATACTATTCGACCCGGCTGGACTGGGACGAGATTATTACCGAAATTGAAATTCCTTTTCCGGCGTCCTCTCCCGGCTTTTATGAGGTGGCACGGCGGGCGGGAGATTTTGCCCTGGTGGGAGCATTGGCGGAGCGCGGGACTTCGGGAGGGTTTGTCACCTGGTTTGGACTGGGCGGGCGTCCGGAGCGGATGGCCTTGCCAGCTTGGACGGCGCATGAAGAGGAACGCCGACAGCTATTGCGGGAACTAGCGGGAAAATTAGACTTGCCTTCTGAAGAGGAATACAAGCGGACTATCGCAGTTAGTGTGGCTGGACGGGCTATGGCGGATGCCGAGGGAGGGAATTAACATGGCGGTGGAGCAGCGGATTGGGCTGACACTGTGGGTTAACGGGAAAGAGCATCTGCTTGAGGCGTCCCCGCGGTGGTCCTTGGCTGACGTTTTGCGTCATCAAATTGGTCTGACCGGAACTCATGTGGGTTGCGAGCAAGGCGTATGCGGTGCGTGCACCGTACTGCTGGACGGGCAGCCGACACGGAGTTGTCTCATGTTTGCCATTCAGGCGCAGGGGCATGAGATTACTACGGTGGAGGGAGTGACTCCAACAGAGGGATTAAGCCCTTTGCAGCAATCCTTTCAAAGCCATCATGCCTTGCAGTGCGGTTTTTGCACCCCCGGAATCCTATTGACGGCGGAGGCGCTGTTGGCGGACAACCCCACGGCTGACGAGGAAGAGATCCGAGCCGCTCTAAGCGGGAATCTTTGCCGGTGCACCGGCTACCAGTTTATTGTTGATGCGGTGCTGGCGGCGCGCGAACAAAGGAGGGACGCCTAATGGCCCAGGCAATGCGGCCTCAAATGATGGGGGCGCGGGTGTCGCGGACTGAGGACCCCAGGCTTCTCAGCGGCCAAGCGCGATTTTTAGACGACATTCAGGTTCCAGGAATGCTGGAGGTAGCCTTCGTGCGGTCAACACATGCCGCCGCCAAAATTGTCCAGATGGATTTGCGCGAGGTCCAACAATATCCCGGGGTGCAGGCAGTGCTCACCTACGATGATTGCCCGGTTCAGTTGTGGCAGCGTGAGGCCTATGAGGTGGGACAACCGGTGCTCGCCCATCACGAAGTGTCCTATGTGGGTCAGCCAATTGCGGCCATTATTGCCGACAGCCGTTACGTGGCCGAGGACGCGGCCGAACTGGCGCGCGTTGAATATGAGGATTTGCCACCGGTGACGGATATGCGCCGGGCCATTGAGGAAAATCCCCGGCGGGTACATGCCCATACACCCAATGTCTTCTTTCATAAGGAATACGCCACGCCAAGCGTCGAACAGGCTTTCGCGCAAGCTCCCCATCATCTTCGCGCTACTTTCCGCACCAATCGGCAAACGGCCTTATCCCTAGAGGCTCGTGGGACGGCGGCTATGGTGGATACGGCGACGGGGCGCTTAACGGTTTACGCCTCCACGCAGTCACCTCACCGCCTGCGAGAGGATATTAGCGGGCTGTTGGGCATCCCCACTCATCAGGTGCGGCTTATCGTCCCCGAAGTAGGGGGCGGATTTGGCATGAAGGCTAATTGCTACCCGGAGGATATTGTGGTCGCCAAGGCCGCTCTCATGTGCCGCAAGCCGGTCAAATGGGTGTCAGACCGCACGGAGTCGCTCTTGAGTGACGTGCATGGGCGGGATGACATTCATGACGTCGAGGTGGCATTTGCGGAAGACGGCAAAATTGTGGCATTGCGGGACCATTTGATGGCCGATGGAGGTGCTTATCCGGCTTATCCGTTTTCGGGGGCGGTGGGAGAAACGAGCTTGGCATCGCGGGTGATTACTGGGCCCTATGATATCCCTCATTTGGCCACGGTGATCGATTGCACCTATTCCAATAAAATGCCGTTAGGCGCCTATCGCGGAGTGTGGGGCCCGGTGGCATCTTTCATTCAAGAAGGCATCGTGGATCGGGTTGCCCGCCATTTGGGGATGGATCCGGCTCAAGTGCGCCTGCGCAATATTATCCAGCCCCACCAATTTCCCTACCGCAACGCGGCGGGAATGACCTACGACGAGGGTTCCTATCAAGCCTGCTTGCAGCAGGCGCTTGAACTTATGGATTATGAAGGCTTTAGAAAGCGCCAGCAAGAACTGCGGCAGCAAGAGCGCTATGTGGGGTTGGGGATTTCGGCGTTTGTGGAGCCTACCGCCATGGCATCCTCCGAGGCCGGTTCGGTGGGCTACGAATCCTGTACGATTCAGATTGACGCGACTGGCCGTGTCACGGCCGCTTTCGGTCTTGGCCCCACGGGACAAGGGCACGAGACCACCATGGCCCAGATTTTAGCCGATCAACTGGGGGTGCGCTTCGAGGATATTATTGTTCTGCACGGTGATACGGACAGCGCGCCTTACGGCGGGGGAACGGGCGGCAGTCGTTCCGGCCCTATTGGCGGCGGGGCCGCTTTAGTGGCCGGAAGGCAAATGCGGGAACGGTTGGTGAAGTACGCCGCAAGCCTCCTGGAGGCCGGGGAAGAGGATATTGAGCTGGGGGACGGAAAAGCTTGGGTGGCAGGGGTGCCGGAGCGCTACATCAGCATTCGCACCATCGCCGAGACCGCCTACACCAATGTAACCAAGATTCCGGAAGGACTTCCCATTGGATTGGAATTAACGGCGCGATATTTGCCCAAGAGTCCTCGTACTTTTTCCAATGGCACCCACATTGCCATCGTGGAAGTGGATGTGTCCACGGGATCGGTTGCCGTGACCGGCTATGGTGTGGTTAACGATTGTGGACGGCTTATCAATCCCACCATTGTTGAGGGGCAAATTCTTGGCGGCGTGGCCCAAGGGATAGGGGCGGCCTTGTTGGAGGCGCTGCATTACGATGAGTCCGGACAGCTGGTTACGACCTCATTGATGGATTACCTGTTGCCCGAAAGCACGGACATGCCGCGAGTGATGATGCGCCATTTAGAAACTCCTTCCGATGGCGAAGGGGGAATCAAGGGCATGGCGGAAGGTTCTTTAATCGCCTCGCCGGCCGCTATCGCCAATGCCGTTTCCGACGCGCTGGCGCCGTTTGACGCGTTTGTCGACACGCTTCCCGTGACCCCGGAAATGATATTGGAGATGACCCGCGGCGAACTGGCGAGGTAGGTGTTGCAACGGCGCGGTTATTTAAGATTTAGGGGCGCGAGTGCATGAAAGCGGACGATTTATTCGATATGGCCACTTGGGGCGAATTAGTTTTTGATCCACGCCTCCCCAGACTTTATATGACCGAAAGCCATCTTGACAGGAAAAGTAATGAGGCAAAAAGTCATATCGTCCGGTGGGATTGGGGAGATTTCTCGGTGCGGCCTCTGACTCAGGGCGACAAAGATAGTTGTCCTAAGCCTTCCTCCGATGGCCAGCATTTAGCGTTTTTGTCATATCGCTCCGGTTCCAAACAGGTTTGGCTGTTACCCCTAAACGGGGGTGAAGCGAGGCCGTTAACCTCCATTCAAGGCGGCGTCAAGGCGTATTGCTGGGCGCCTGATAGTTCGGGGATGGTGGTGGTGGCGCGCATTCGCAACGGACTTGTCACACGGGAAACCCCTGAGGCGGCGCTTCCCCAGGACGCCTGCGACAGCCTTTTGGAGCAGTATTATAACCGGGATGTTAAACATATCACCCATCAATTTTATAAACTAGACGGGACCGGGTTCTTTGATCGAGGGCGCGATCAATTGCTGTGGGTGGGCTTAGATGGGGGTATCCGCCTTCTCACGAGTGGCTTTCATCAGTACAGCGATCCGCTGTTTTCTCCAGACGGCTCGGCATTGTATTGCCTGAAACGCGACTACGACCCAGAGGGCAGACATCCTGATGTCGCGACTATTCAGCGTTTTTCATGGCCATGCGGACAGGTGACAGTCCTCCCCATTAAAGATCTAATCATTAAGGCCCTTTCTGTTTCTCCCGATCACCGTTATTTGGCGTTTCATGGCTCCGATCCCAACCATCATGACTATGGGCTAACCGTCTTGTACCGCTGGGACCTGGACAATGAAACGCTGCAAGACATGTCCGGCTTTCTCGACCGGGCCGTGGGAGACCAAAGCGTTGGCGATCTCGCCTATTTAAGCACGGCGCGTCCTGCTTGGAACCAGGGGGCCGTGGTCACGCTTCTCTCCCAAGAGGGCCAAGTTTTTGTCACCAGCTTTGGGGAAGGCGTGACGGAGAAGAAGTGGCGGGCTAGCCGTGTAGTGTATGATTTCGCTCTTCGAGATGGCATGGTTGCCTTGGCGGTATCAGACCCCACGCATCCGTCCGGGATACTAGCCGGTCGCTGGGGCGCGGAACTAGAACAAGCCGTATGGGCGCCAACCCCTTGGGGCGATGGCGAGGGACCACTCTCCCCAAACGACTTTTGGCTGGAACAAGAAGACGGGGCGCGCGTACACGGGTGGTGTCTACATCCGAAAGGCGTGGGACCGTTTCCGGTCGTGCTGGAAATTCACGGTGGTCCCATGGCGATGTATGGATATCGTTATATGCATGAATTTCAGTGTCTGGCCGCCCGCGGGTACGCGGTGGTGTATACCAACCCGCGGGGGTCGCAGGGATATGGCGCGGCCTTTTGCCAAGCCATTAAGGGAAATTGGGGCGATAAGGACTATGCCGATATAATGGCAGGCTTGGAACACGCCCTAAATTTGTGGCCAGACTTGGACCGGCGGTGTATGGGGGTTGCCGGGGGGAGCTACGGGGGCTTTATGGTGAATTGGATCGTTTCTCATTCCCAGGTGTTTCAGGCCGCCGTAACCATGCGCTCGGTCGTCAACCGTTTTAGCGCCATGGGCTCGAGTGATATGGGTTGGCTTCGAATTGCCCAATATGGCCATCTTCCCTGGTGGGAAGACCCCGCCCCTTATTGGCGGCAATCCCCGCTTAAATATGTGTCCAATATTCACACGCCGTTATTGATTGAGCATCAGGAGCAGGATTACCGCCTCCCGGTGGAGCAGGGGGAGCAGTTGTACAGCGCTCTCAAATATTTGGGGCGGCCGGTGGAGCTATTGCTATATCCCCATGAATCTCATGGAATGAGCCGAATTGGCCAGCCCTGGCATCGAGTGCACCGTCTTAAGGCCATTGTTCGCTGGTTTGATCGGTACCTTAAGTAAAGTGGTTGATGGGGTATGGCAACCATTCCGTTCCAGAACCATCACTAGCCACTTATTGGTACTTCCCCGTTCTCAGGAAGGCGTTTCTGTCGGAAACAGCTCTATAACCCCGGGGATGTGGTGTCAATAAATAAGAAGCGCAGTCCTAATCGGACGGAAATCCGAGGGAGTCTAGACGTCTGAATCGGGTTACTTTAAATTGGCAGTCCTTAAAGTACAAAGTTTACCACAACATGGCTTATGGCGGGAAATTAATGAATCGTTGCCATACCCCACATGCGGGACTTCCTCACGGGATCCGACCGGGCATTTTAAATAAGATTAGCCACATTCCGACTTACGAGTGAAATAGCGGGGAGAGCCACAGAATACCATTGCCGACGGCAATCGTGCCTAATACCCACGGAGTCAACCTAAGGGTTATTCGTATTTTTTTCGTGTCGGTTTTTCCTAACATTCTGTTGGGGTTTCTCTTGGCGTATAAGAGCCACGCAATCGAAAACATCATAAACGCGAAGTTTTCCCATAAGAGCCGGTCCATGCTGATTCAGCTCCTTCTCACTAATTGGCGTGCATACCACCCTAACGGTAAGGTAGTCCATGTCTCGTTCCAATAATCGCCATACCCGTTATCGATGCCCCCCATGTACCCGGCTTCGGCTGCGTCGCCGCCAGCGATCACCGCGAGCGGGAGCGTGGTGGGTAGGCCACCGGGTTCCCAAGCGAGATAGGCTACCGTAGCCGCGGGTACTTCCATTCGACCGGCTAGAGTCCATAGGAACCCTACAGATTTGCTCGTGGCCATCTGGTTCAAGATGGTTGATTGGCCCCATCAATAACTCGTAGTATACATTTAAGGGTTTGAGGCCGTGAACCAACCAGCGGGCAATCCGCCCGTATCAGAGGCTGGTATCGCCAACGTCGACGTGGATACTGACCCACCGGTTGTTGCGGTCTCGGTGGGGGGTGATGGCTCCAGTTCCCGCCTTTCATTATATGCACTGACGTGCGATTGAACAAAGTGTATGGTCATCGGCGAAGGACCGGCCCATGCCATCGCCGAAGGTGACAGCGATGCATATCCTTCGGCATTGTAGGTGACGAAAGCATTCGCCGTGCTTATGATAGACATTTCTTCGGTTGGCGGTAATAGGAGCTTGCGTCAGATGTGGTTGCGGAACGCTTGCGGCCATCGAGTCTTGAATTATACTACGAAATCGTAGTATAATAAGACGAACAAACTCGTGGGGATAGTGAGCATGGAACAGATATTTGAGCTTCTGTTGAGGAACGGTCTTCGCCCGTTAAGATTTATTCCGGAATTGGACGGTGTGGAGCTTCACGCCAGCCGCTCCGAGATTGCGGTGCTGCTAGTGCTGTCGTTGCGAGGGGCCAGGCCGATGACTGAGTTGGCTAAAGAGCTTGGAGCGCCATTAAGTACCATGACCAGCCTCACCAAGAGACTAGTTCAGAAAGGATTCATCGAACGGAAAAAGTCCCCCGAGGATCAAAGAATGATTTTGGTTGAGCTTACCGCGCGGGGCCGGGAGTTGGTTATGCGTATTCAGGCGCGGGTCGAGCGCGTTTTTTCTCGTGTTCAAGCGGCATTTACGGCGGAGGAGTTAACTCAGCTATTGTCGTTGGCGATGAAGCTGATTCGGGTGTTCCAACAAGAAAGTGGGGAGGGCTCGGACTCTTTTAAGAGTGGCGGTGGGTTGCGCACCATAAAAATTGAGGACTAGTCTCCCTTGCGGGGCGCTGTTTTTTCGGTAAGTGCTACGAAACCGTAGTAAAGGAGATGGGTACATGAGAATCATCATTTATACCGGTAAGGGTGGCGTGGGTAAAACCACTATCGCCTCTGCCACCGCCATGCAACTCGCCAAGAAGGGATATCGGACGCTGGTGATGAGCACCGATTCCGCGCATAGCTTGTCGGACTCGTTGGACATTGACCTTGGGAGTGAACCCGTTCACGTCTCTGAGAGATTATGGGGCGTCGAAGTGGACAATCTGCGAGAGACTGAAAAGTACTGGGGAGCCGTGAATAAGTGGCTGAGCGGAGTCATGAGCTGGGCGAAGCTAAACGATGTCGCCACCGAGGAAATGTTCGTGCTGCCGGGGACGGAGGAACTATTCAGTCTCATGCGGTTGAAGGAATACGCGATGAGCGGCCGATTTGACGTGATTGTGGTGGATTGCGCCCCAACCGGTGAGACCCTAAGATTGTTGAGTTATCCGGCTCTCCTGAGTTGGTGGTTGGAGAAGATTTTTCCGGTGGAACGGCGCCTGGTGAAAGTGGCCCGCCCTGTGGCCCGGGTCATGACGGGGGGCTTGGAACTTCCAGACAACAAAACCCTGGATAGTTTGGGACGTCTTGTCAGTGAGCTGCAAGGATTGCAGAAAATTATCCTGGACGAAGAGGTTGCGTCGATACGGTTGGTGCTTAATCCAGAGAAAATGGTTGTTGCCGAGGCCAGGCGGACCTTTACCTATTTGAACCTTTTTGGGTTCAACACAGACGCGATTATCGTGAATCGGGTTCTGCCGGCGGAAGCCGGCATTGGCTATTGGTCACAATGGCGCCAGGTTCACGAGAAATATGAGCGGGAAATACGTGCCTGTTTCAGTCCACTCCCCATCTTACGCGTCCCGATGATGGAATCCGAGGTGCATGGGGCCTTGATGTTAAATCGGGTGGCAGACGTGGCGTTCTCAGACGCCAATGCCGAGGACATTCTCTATCGCGGCCAGGTTCACCGGATACGGCGGGATGGGAACCGCTACGTGTTGGAAATCTCTCTTCCATTCATTGATAAAGGGCAGCTTCATCTGGGTCAAAAGGGTGACGAATTAACCGTTCAGGTGGGGCAACACCGGCATAAGGTGCTTCTTCCTCGCACGCTCCAAAACAGGGACATCACGGGAGCACGATTTTACGAGCAAAAGCTGGCAATCAGCTTTGACGACAAAGCGTTTCCGGGCACCGAAGGGGAAAACCATGGCCAGCACAACTAAGTTCAATATGGGAATGGCCGACCGCGCATTTAACGTTCAAGAGGTGACTTTCACGGAAATAATGCCCAAGGCGAGTCGACTACGGTTTTTTTGGTCACCACCGGCCTCGATGGAAAAGTCAAATGGATTACCAGGAGGTGGCTTGCTTGACCAACATTCGTTGGCTTAATGAGGTGGGGAAGACAGATGGTGCTATGGTGGGCGGCAAGGGTGCCAACCTTGGCGAGATGTTTCGAGCCGGGTTCCCGGTTCCCCGTGCGTTTGTGATTACAACATCCGCATATCGGGAGCAAGTCAGCTTTTCAAAAATCGCTGAGAAATTGGCAGCACCTTCAACAACGGAAAGTGATGCCGAAGGCGATATGGCTGGGCGTACGATAAAACAGTTTTTAGAGGCGCCTTTCGTCCCTCACCTAGAGGCTGAAATTCGACAGGCCTATCGCTCCTTGGGGAATAGCGGCTGGGTGGCGGTGCGCTCGTCCGCCACGTCTGAGGATTTAGCCGATGCGTCGTTTGCGGGTCAACAGGAAACGTTTCTCGGTATTCATGGCGAGCGGGATCTCCTGTCCGCGGTCCGTAAATGCTGGGCTTCGCTGTGGAGCCCGCGCGCTGTTCATTATCGCAATGAGCGGGGATATGATCACCAAAGCGCGGCGTTGGCGGTTGTCGTTCAAGAAATGGTGGAATCGGACGCGTCCGGGGTGATGTTTACCGTCAATCCCATAAATGGGAACGCACGCGAGATGATGATAAGCGCAGCTTACGGTTTAGGAGAAGCTGTGGTGTCCGGCCTGGTGACGCCGGACTCCTATACAATCATGAAATACCCTCTGCGCATCCGTCATCAACAAATCAATCGAAAAGAATTAATGGTGGTTCAGGGTGATCAGGGGAGCGAGGCGCAACCTGTTGCCGTGGAAAAGCAGGCTATTCCCGCGCTTTCCCGGAACAAAATTTTGGAGATTGCCGCAATGGGCATGCGGATTGAGAATCACTACGGCGGGTCGCGGGACATTGAATGGGCGGTGGCGAACGGAAAAGTGTATCTCCTTCAATCCCGGCCTATAACCACGCTAAAAGATAATGAGCGGGAACCAAAATCTCCCCATGACAATGACGTTTATGGGTGGGTTCATCTCGGCAGAATCCCAAAGTTGGCGCGCTCCAAGGTTCTTCCATCGCTGCTTGATCACATGCCTATGCCGTTGCGTCCTTTTGATATCGCGACCTCGTTAAGCGCGGCCCTGGAAGGAGCGGGTCGGGTCGCGGCCGATCTTGGAATCACGATGCCCAAGAATATTATTCAAAACGATTCGACGGGCTTAATCCTGTTCAGCCCGCCCGTCCCATCCATTTCCCAGGTCTTGCTCCGCAGCCCCTGGGCTTGGCGCCAGTTAAAGCGTTGGGCGCGCTATGACCCGCTGTCTGAATGGAAAAGCGTTGATGGGCCCGCCCTCTACGACATGCTGCGCGCCATTCGCGTCTTGGCGGATAACGAGAAGGAGTTATTGAATGCCATTCAGCAGGCCCGCACCGTAATTGCCGAAGATCACTACCGTCGGTTCCGTAAATATATGGCGGCCGGATTTGCCGCCAATCGCAAGCTAAATCGACTGCTTGGCAAAGTGGTGTCACCAGAGGAAGCACAAGAAGTCAAACAAAAATTATTGCGAGGACTGGACTATAAGACAGCCACGATTAACCGGGAAATTTTCCAGTTGGCTAGATTGGCCCTTCGCAATCCCACCACCAAAGACATAATTTCTGACACGCCATTTGGTCACATTTATGGGGCGCTTTGCCAGGACACACGGTGTTCTGAGTTTGTCACCGCATTGGGCGGGTTTTTGCGACGAAACGGCTGTCGAACCACGGTGATGGAGCCGCAGCCAAGCTATCCCACCTGGCGTGATGAGCCCGATCAGGTTTTGTGTATTGTGGCGGCCCTATTGCGTCGTCCTGACGAGCTTAGCCACGATGAGAAGGCCATTGATCAAGAGTTCTCGAGGATACGCGCCGACATAATCCGGCGCTTTGACAAGTTTCCTAAACTTCAGCGGCAATTTAATGCGGCGATAGAGGGTGTCCGAGGCTACACGGTTGCCCGGGAGGATACGCTTTATTTCTTTGAGGAATGTGTTGCGCTCATCCGCGATTTGACGGAAAAGCTGGGAGCTCTTCTTGTGGAAAAGGGTGCGCTCGACGAGAAACAGGACGTTTATTATTTGATGCCAAGCGAGTTGGAACAGCTTTTGACAGGAGATAACAGGGTGGATTATTCAATCTTGTCCAAGAAGCGCCGAAGCGCATGGGAAGAAATGAGTGCTTCCTGGGGAAAGAACACTTTAGCGCCTACTGACACCAAAGATGTGCTAAAGGGAGCGGGTGCGAGTCCGGGCACAGTGACCGGCGTGGTCCGGACCATTGACGGACCCCACGAATTTCACAAGCTGCGGCCAGGGGATATTCTTGTCTGTCCAAGCACAAGCCCGTCATGGACCCCGCTCTTTTCCGTGGCGGCCGGGGTGGTTGCGGAGACCGGCAGTATCCTTTCCCATGCCGCTATTGTTGCCAGAGAATACGGCATCCCGGCGGTGATGGCCTGTGAGAACGCCACTCAACTCTTGGCTGACGGCGATAGAGTTACTATCGACGGAACCAAAGGGTTGGTTTACCGAGTGTGGTAGTGGTTATATCGGTGAGTGGCACGGAAAAAGTAAAAGGGCTATGTATAGTCAAGGTTGGATTTTCCCGGTCGAAGCCGTCCTCTTTGGCAAACTCTACTCGGTTGGAACGGGCACTACGTGCCGCAAGGTTGTCATGCCTCGTAGGTTGAAAACAAGCGGGCGGCTCCGTGATGGAGCACCGCCTAATCGTGGGTCATAACGATAAGGGCATAAAGGCCCCCCGATCCACACGGGTAATCTGAGGATGTTTTGCACATTGCAGAGGATTATTTCAACGGGCCCCATGCCGTGGGGATCGGATTGACCCCCCGCGATGGAGGAACGCCGACGGAACGATGTCGTCCGTTCGGGAGATGGCATAACAGGTCGTTAACGGCTGGGACGCAACGGTGGAGAACGGTCTGGCGGGTGGGAATCCGGAGTTTTGGCATGGTGCTTGGGAACGTGTTCGGATATCTTCTTGCATCACGGTATTTGAGTCGTTCGTCATCGCGCGATTGGCGATGCAACCACGGTACAAAACGCTTTCTGTGGCGGAAGGCGCTCTTTTTCACGGAGAAAGTCGCGTATATATGTTCTGTGGCAGCCATCGATGGCCAAACCCCATAATACGGATGGTCGTTCCGGTATCTTGGTAGATAATGCGCATATCCACGGAATGTCGTTGGCTCCTTTGGCTTTGAAAGTGGCAAGACCACCAACCCGCCTTGTTGTTTCCAAGCGCTGTCCCGATATTACGCTGACGTAGGATCAGATTGATTGCGCTAATAATATTTGCGATTGCCGTCGAGAACAGTTGAGGGTCGTCAAATGCATACGCGCCGAGAACTACGTCATCGACCAATCGGTTAGCGTCCATTGATATTCCAGCGAGTCCAGCCAGTTGGTCAATCCCAAACTGCAGCAACTCATCACTGATCGCCATCCAGAAGACCTCTAATCAATTCCTTCCGATCGCGGAAGCTTTCCTTGGCTTTTTGTTTCAGGTCGTCTCCGGTTGTCCAGTTCATACGCTCTTCAGAGAGTTGGGTGAACAGAGCTTCTATTTGTAGTTCTTCAAGTTGCCGTTCGAGTACAGCAATGTATTTTCGGACAGCATCAAAGAGTTCCGGCTTCAACATCACCGCAAATGGTTGATTTCGGTCCAAAATTTCAACCATTTTGGAGGTGGCGAAGCCTTGGCGCCAATCCGTTTTGCGCTGTAGATCGGTGATCCCGACGTGGCTTCCCAACTGGAATCCACCAAGAAAAACGTCTACGTCTTTCATGAGATCCATCGCCATTTTGGCACGCTCCTTTCGTTGACCGTGATTCGTCTCATTATGCGGCGTTGCTGGTTATGCAAATTCTCGCTTCACAGATCTCTTTCATTTCTTTCTTACCGAGGATGACCTGGGCCGAGCTAGCTGACCCTTCTAACCGGCCGGTATGTGAATAAAGACCACCCGACTCACACGAGTCATCCCACCAGGTTTTGCATTAAACAGGTCGAATCATTGGAGATGAGGCAGGCGACCATCCAACCCTAGATTGCAAATGGGCAATAACATAATAGGGTCGGCCGGTAGAGCTGCTCTTATATTCTCATGAATCTCATGGAATGAGCCGAACCGGCCAGCCCTGGCACTGAGTGCATCGCCTTGAGGCGATTGTTCAATGGTTTGATCGGTACCTTAAGTCAAGGGGTTGCGGTTGCCTACTCGACGATTTGCACTTCTTTCATGTGATCGCCTTGGCGAATGGCATCCAATACCTCAAAACCGTCCACCACTTGGCCGAACACGGTGTGGCGTCCATCCAGGTGCGGTTGGGGGCTATGGCAAACGAAGAACTGGCTGCCTCCGGTGTCGCGGCCGGCATGGGCCATGGAGAGAGAACCCCGGACATGCTTGTGCGGGTTATTGTCTGTCTCACATTTAATGGTGTATCCGGGACCTCCGGTGCCATCACCTTTTGGGCATCCCCCCTGGATGACAAAATTGGGAATTACCCGGTGGAAGGTAAGACCGTTATAGAATCCCTGGCGTGCTAGTTTGGCGAAGTTGTCCACGGTTCCGGGCGCTTCTCCCGGGAACAGATCCAGCACCATGCGTCCCTTATCAGTGTCAATCACGGCTTGCATCGCTCAACCTCCTGTGTATTCATCTAACCGGTTAATTGGCGCTTCCTCATTAATTGTTGCGCGAGAGCCACTTCTTCCGGGCTAAGTTCTTGGCTGTGCAGGGTGAAATGCTGCGCGAATCCCCTATAGAGCCCTTCTTCCACTTGCTCGACGGTCAGCTCCGACATTTGCGGAAGTCGGGTCAAGGCGGTTACCGCATTGGGGTCCAATATTAAGTCACTACCAGCCCGCGAGTAAAATTGTTGAAGCAAACGCGTGGTGGCTAGCGGATCCTGCCGGATGAGCAGCATGCCGCTCACTAAAGCGAATCCACCGCGAATGGCTTGGGCGATGCCGGCAATCTTTCGTCCATCAGACACCAGGTCATAGGGCCCTTCACAATATGAACCCACCGCCCGGCCAAAGTCGCAGTTAATGCCCAAGCCTCGCAAGCCATCGATAACCCCTTGCGACATGCTACGGAAGTTGGCTTCCCACACGGTAAAATCGTGGCAGGGCTGGCTCACGGCAAAACTGAGGCATTGTTCATCCAAAAGCACCGCCGACCCACCGCCAATGCGCATAAAAACGGGATAGCCCTGATCGTTGAGCCAGCGCACCGCGCTATTGAGGTGGGGAAGGCGCCGATCTTTGGGGCCTAGCAAAATATAGGGCCGTTGGTGGCGTATCACCACCGCAGCGGATTGACGATCTGCGCTCCAACGCGCCACCGTCTCCGCCAATACCGGCGACAATCGTAAAATCTCGCTCGGGGCTTGACGCGAGACATGAACAAAGCGGGCATCCACACCATCAACCTCATCTTCTCAGCCGCCGCTTATTGCTGACGAACTGCTGCAACCACCTTATACGTTGTATCCTACTGGCGAAGTGGGGTCAAGGTGGCCGCAAGCTTGTCCCGCCATGAGCCGCCAGGACTTTCCCGCGCATCCCGGTGCGAGGGGGGCGGGGTTGTAACGCCCGCCTCCCTCACTAGACAATTTCCACCCGATATTCCGTCAGCCAGGCATTGGCTTGAATGAGAAAGGCGAAGAGTTGCGCGTTGCCCATGAGTTGGCCAAACCAGGGGATCTGGTCGGATTGGGGGCCGGCGACGATAACCTCTTTGATGCGCTGGCCGTCAATGAGGGCATTGATGGGCGCGGCGCCATCCTCGAGAATGGTCGACATTCGCGCCGCCATGGCGTTGAAGTAGGTGGGGTTAAGCGTCGAGGGATAGGGAGACTTGCGCCGTTGCAGCACCTCGTTGGGAAGCCACCCGGCCGCTGCCTGCCGCAGTATTCCTTTCGACGTTCCCTGATAGTTCTTTAGTTCCCAAGGGATGTTGAAGACATATTCGACCAGCCGGTGGTCGCAAAAGGGCACGCGCACTTCCAGACTATGCGCCATGGTCATGCGGTCCTTGCGGTCTAACAGCGTCGGCAAAAAGCGGGTGATGCTGAGATGGGAAATCTCACGAATACGGTGTTCTTGCCGCGTTTCCCCAGTCAGGTGGGGAACCTCCTCCAAGGCTTGCTGGTACCGGTCCTGTACATAGTCCACAGGGTTAATATACTGCCGGAAATCGCGACTGAGCACGCTGACGCGGTCTCTCAATCGCAAGGACCAAGGGAAAGTTTCCGCGTTGAGGGAGTCGGGGCGATGAAACCAGGGGTATCCGCCAAAGATTTCATCGGCCGCCTCCCCGGAAAGGGCTACCGTGGCATGCTGTTTTATAATGCGGGCGAACACCAACAAGGAGGTGTCGACGTCCGCGTGTCCGGGGAGATCGCGGGCGCGCATGGCGGGAAGAAGATACTCGTCAAGTTCCGGGGTATCGAGCTCTACTCGAATGTTGCGCGTACCAAGAAATTGGGACACTCGCTCAACCCAGGGCGCGTCCATATTGGTTTGAAACCCATTGTCGCGGAAATAGCGCTCCATTTCCTTAAAATCAATGGAAAATGTCGTCAATCCCTGTCCGCCATCGCGGGTAAACTTCGATTGGGCAATGGCAGTCACTATGCTGGAATCAAGGCCTCCAGACAAGAGGGTGACCACCGGGACGTCGGCCACTAGTTGGCGGGTTACGGCATCCTGCAGCAAATCGCGAATGGTGGCTGCCGTTTGCGCGGCGTTGTCGGTATGGGGCGCGGCTTGTAGCGACCAATAGGGACTCATCCTGGTCCCACGCTCGTCATGGCGCAGATGCCATCCCGCTCGCAATTCCTGAATATCGGCAAACACGCCATGGCCCGGCGTGCGCGAGGGGCCCAACGCAAAAACTTCCGCCAGTCCGTCAGCCTGAACCCGCCGCGAAACACATGGATGAGCCAGCAATCCTTTTATTTCTGACGCGAAAAGGAAGTTGCCGTTCTTTTCCGAGAAAAATAACGGTTTGACACCTAAACGGTCTCGCGCCATATAAAGGCTGTGAGTCTTGGAGTTCCACACGGCAAAGGCGAAGATTCCGTTGAGACGTGTTACCGCCTGGTCGCCCCAAGCGATATAGGCGGTTAGCAGCACTTCGGTATCCGACCGGGTCTGAAAAGTGAAGCCCAGCGACTCTAATTGCTGGCGCAGCTCTTGAAAGTTGTATAATTCTCCGTTATACGCCAGAGTGTAGACCGTATCGCCATGGCGGCGGGACATCGGCTGCGCGCCACCCTCCGGGTCAATAACCGACAGTCGGCGGTGCGCGAATCCCGCATGAGCAGTAATCCAATTCCCGCTCGCGTCAGGGCCGCGGCAGGTCATGGACGCCGCCATCGCCTGCAAATGATGCCGCTCGCCCCCAATATCGCAGGAATGGTTAATCCACCCGGCAATGCCACACATAATAGCTCCCCCTCGTAGGTTGGTTCCGCCAGCAAAATACTCTATGCTTAAGAAGGGAAGTCGCATCTTTGGGTCTCAAGGGGATTGCTGGAGAGACTCTCAGGATGTTCCTGCCGCAGGCTGGAGGAGGTTTTGGATATTTGATTGCCGTTGCCATGGGAAGCCAGTCGGATTGGGAGACGTTGCGCCATAGCTGCGATGTTCTCCGTCAATTGGCCATCGCGCATGCGGTGCATGTTCTTTCCGCCCATCGAACGCCACAGCGCATGCTGGAATTTGCCCAGAGCGCGGAATCGCAAGGGTATCGCCTCATTATTGCCGGTGCCGGAGGTGCCGCTCATCTGCCCGGCATGCTGGCTAGCGCCACAACATTGCCCGTCATTGGCGTTCCTATATTAAGCTCCGCTCTTAGTGGGGTGGATTCGCTCCTGTCGATTGTACAAATGCCGGGAGGGGTTCCGGTGGGGACAATGGCTATCGGCAAGGCGGGTGCTATTAACGCGGCACTGTATGCCGCTCGAATCTTATCGTTGTTCGATGGGAATTTGCGCCAGCGGTTAACCGCCTATATTGAGGATATGCAAAACGCGGTATTGGAACAGGATCGGACGGTGAAGTCGCAGTGGGACGAGTTGTTCCCGTCGGAGGCACCATAGGGATTTTGGGTGGCGGGCAGTTAGGTCGAATGATGGCTTTAGCAGGGCGCGCCATGGGGCTTCATACCGTGGTGTGGGATACCGAGAAGGTGGGTCCCGCGCAGGAGGCGGCGGACCAGGTGGTGGCGGCTTCTTATGAGGATCGGGATGCGCTTGAGGTTTTCAGCCAGGCGGTTGATTGTGTGACCTACGAGTTTGAAAACATCCCTTATGAGACCGCGCGTCAGTTAGGGGACAGGATTGGAGTTTTTCCGCCTCCCCAGCTATTATTTGTGAGTCAAAATCGGCTACGGGAAAAGGATCGCGCTCGCGCGGCCGGACTTCCCACCACGCCCTATCGCGAGGTTAGCAGCGCCGAGCAGGCGAGCCAGGCCGCCAAAGAAGTGGGGCTGCCAGGAATTTTTAAAACGGTGAGCGGCGGCTACGATGGCAAAGGGCAAACCCGTGTCGCCACCGTTGAGCAAGCCGAGCAGGCTTTTAAGGCGCTTTTCGCCAACCGGCCTTTAATATATGAGCGGCAGATTAACTTTGTGGGCGAGATCTCGGTGGTGGTGGCCCGCGATCAATTGGGCACGGTGGTGACGTACCCGATTTCGGAAAATCATCATCGGCAGGGCATTTTGGATTGGACGTTGGCGCCAGCCCGAGTACCGGCTTCCGTAGCCCATGATGCCGCGGCTGGTGCGCGGGTTATGGCGGAAGATTTGGACTTGGTAGGCGTGATGGCGGTCGAGTTCTTTGTGACGGCGGACCATCAGGTTCTCTTTAATGAGTTGGCGCCGCGGCCCCACAACTCTGGACATTGGACCATTGAAGCAGCCTGGCCTTCGCAGTTTACTCAACACATGCGCGCTGTGGCGGGTTGGCCGGTGTTGGCGCCACGGCAATTTGCGCCAGCCGTGATGATTAACTTGATGGGAGAACTGTTCATGGAGGGGTTGGATCCCTTAGAGTCTCTCGTCCGTTTGGATGGCACGCAGCTACATTGGTATGGCAAGAGGGAGATGCGGCCCGGGCGCAAAGTGGGCCATGCGACAGTCATGGGCGATACGGTGGACCAGGCGCTGCAGGGGGCGCGTGAGGCGAAAAGGATTCTGGGCGGAGAGTGGTATGATGGCGCGTAAGAGCCGTAAGGATGCCATTATTGAGGCAGCAGCGGAGTTGTTCGCGGAAAAGGGGTATCACGCGACAACGGTGCGCGACATTGCTGATGTGGCGGGAGTGCTGTCGGGTAGTTTATATGCTCATATTGAAACCAAGGAAGACCTGTATTTAGAGATTGTCCGGCGTGCGGCTCAAGACTTCACAGAAGCGGTGCAGCCGGTGGTGGAATCTTCGGACGCTCCCGATGCCAAATTGGGGCGGATGATTTCTGGACACTTGGCGGTAATGGAGGAATCGCGAGCCTGGGCCCGCGTCTATTTAGAAGATTATTATCCACTAAGTCAACTCACCCGTAATGAAGCCCGTCGATTGCGCCGTGAATATGAACGGCTTTGGGACAAGGTACTACAAGATGGACTTGATCAAGGTCTATTTCATGTTGAGGACCAAAGCTTCGCCCGACTATTTATTTTGTCGGCGTTAAACGGGGTCATTCGGTGGCATCGGCCCGAAGGCCGCTTGACACTGGCGGAAATGGCGCAGGACTTTCTGGTGCTTATTTTGCGGGTGTTGGGCGCGGATTCGCCTTCGAAGCAGGCCAAGATGCCCTAGCGGTGAGAATAAAGGACGGGGATCATGCCGATTTGGCCCGCCATTAACGAAAGTTTAATGACTATAAGCGCTCTTTGCGTAGCGCTGGGTTGGTTCGTCATTCGCCAAGGCAGGCGCGCCATTCACCGCGCATTGATGCTTGTCGGCTCTCTGTTCGCGGCAGCCTTTTTTGTTAGCTACCTGACGCGAGAAGTTCTTCGCGGCGACACGGCTTTCACGGGCCCACCCGCTCTACAATTAACCTATTTTATGATATTAGCTATTCATATTATTTTCGCGACGGGCGGCGCCGTATTAGGCCTTATCACACTGCGCTGGGCGCTTTTGCGACGGTTCGCCCAGCACCGCCGCGTCGGACCCTGGACTGCCCGCGTCTGGCTGACCGCGGCTCTCTCTGGGTTTGCGGTTTTTCTACTCCTTTATCGGGTCTATTGACGATCACGGGACTGAAGGGTGGATTAGTTGGCCTAGAACAACCGTTGCCGGAATTGGAGGAAGCCTGTGCCGAACTTTCGGGTATTGTCGATATACCTCGTTGGGATGTTTGTGGGAGCGCTGGATACCACCATTATCGCGCCGGTCTTTCCCCTAATCATGAAAAGCTACCACATTCCCCTGCATTGGGTGGCCTGGACGGTTACCGGATACACGGTGGCGTATATTGCTTCCACCATATTGTCAGGGGCTTGGGGAGACCGTCTTGGTCACAAGCGGGTATTTTTATGGGGCGTTTCCGCCTTCATGCTGGCCTCGTTGTTGGCGGCCTTTTCCCCAAATTTTTGGGTGTTTATGCTGGCCCGGGTTATCCAGGGCGCGGGAGCCGGCGCGGTGTATCCCAACGCTCAAGCCGAAGGCATCAAGCAGTTCCCCCTAGCCCGGCGGGGATTGGCACTAGGGATATTTGGCGGAGTGTTTGGCTTGGCCAGTATTTTGGGGCCCACCCTGGGCGGGCTCATAGGTCAATACTTGGGATGGCCCGCCGTTTTCCTCGTGAATGTGCCCATCGTACTTTTTGTATTGCTATTTAGCAGACGCATTGCTGGCTCCACCGAGGAGGTGCGGGAACTTCCCGACTGGAAGGGCGGCGCCGCGTTTTCGGTACTGCTGGCGAGCGGCCTGCTGGTGTTGGCGGCGGGTGGTTCGATTCGTCTGATATTCACCGTGGCGGCCCTTTTGGCCTTGGGCGTTTTTTTACGTCGGCAGCGGAAGTCCGCGACCCCCTTTTTAGATTCCACTCCTTTACGCGGGCGTGGCGGCGTAGCCATGATGATTGGGGCGGCCATTGTGGGCTTGGCCATGTCGGCAGCCGTGTTCGTTCCAACCTTGACGCAGCGGCAGTTGCATTTTAGCGTGTTGAATTCGGGACTATCCTTGTTGCCGGCCGCTTTCAGCGGCGCGGTGCTGGCGGGGGCGGGTGGCGTTCTCGTCGACCGCATTGGTCCCAAGAAAGTGCTGCTGGTTGGGTTGTTGGCGGCCGCAGTCGGCGGTCTGTTGTTGGCGCTGCCTCATCTCACCATTGTCCGCTTCGTGATAGCCATGCTGTTCTTCGGTCTTGGGACCGCTTTCACCATGGGTTCGCCTTTAAACCGCATGGCTCTTGGACTATATCGCGAGAATCAGTCCGGGGAAGCCTTGTCGGTTGTAGCCGTATTTCGGGGGATGGGGATGGCGGCGGGCCCCGTTCTGTTGACCGCGGTAGAGGCTCGTCAGGGCTTTTCGGGAATGTTTGCCACTCTTGCCTTGGTGTCAGCCATTGGCGTTGCCGTCTTTTTGTTTGTCCCCGACATCAAGGCGGTGCGTGCGGATCCAGCCGTCTCTGAAAGTTAACGGAGGGCCGTGCGGTGCCGTCCCGGGTTCATGGACAGACCCCTCCTTTAGCTTTGTGTCGCTTTCTTTGGTCTTAATCGGGTTTAACCCAGGTTGGCGCTTTTGCGCCAGAAATTGGATTGGACACGAAGGGTTAATCCGTCAATGGTGGGTGATAATAACGGCACCATTCTGATGGAGGTGAGATAAATGGCGCGAGGCAGCAGCACTGGTAATCGGCCAGTCGTTCAGAGCGCGGCGCGGGCTTTGGACCAATTTAAGTACGAAGTGGCGCGCGAGATAGGAATCCAGGGGATTGAGGACGGATACTGGGGTGAGGTTCCTACCCGGCAGTGCGGGGCGGTTGGGGGGCAAATGGTGCGGAGAATGATTGAGATGGCCGAACAGCAAATGGCGGGGCGAACTCGCTAGCGCACTAAAAGGCCGGGACACCGGCCTTTTTTATGCGCTGACGGACCGTTAGTTTTTCAGTTGACGGGAAAAGAAGCTGAGAGTTTCCGCCCAGGCGTCGCGGGCGGCATTGACGTTGTATGAGGCTCGGGAATCATTGAAAAAGGCGTGGCCGGCTTCGGCGTAGATTTTGTAGTGAAAAGTTTTGCCTAGTTTCGCCATGCCTTCGGCGAGGCTTGGGACGGCGTCGGTGATGCGATGGTCGGTCCCGCCATAAAACCCGTAGACAGGAGTGTCAATTCGCGCCAACGCCTCCTCGGTGGGAGCCGTACCGTAGTTGCAAACGGCGGCCTTGACACGCTGGTCCTCGGTGGCAAGAAGAAACGACAATCCGCCTCCCATGCAGTAGCCCACACTCACAACCGGGCTGTCGTTTTGTTCGGCAAAATCGACCCAGGCCTTTAATTGTCCTATGAAACGGGAATTATCCTTGGGCCCGAACAACAGTGCCAGGGTTTCGCGCAGATTTTGCGCCTCGGGTTGAGGCCGCTTATTAATGTATTGCTCTCGGACAGCCGTGTCCCCCCATCCTTGCGGCGGCATGGTGTCCAAAAACCGTTTGACCCCTTGGATGCGCTTTGGCCGCAGAGCTTCAGGCACTTCACCCAAGGAGTATAAATCGGGAGCCAGGGCTTGATAACCGGCGGCCGCGAAGCGGTCGGCCATATCCTGAATATGTTCGTCCACGCCCCAGACTTCCTGAATCACGATCACCGTGGGCAAGACAGCTTCTCCGGCGGATGCGGGACGGGCTAAATAAGCGCGCATGGACTGGCCGTCATACTCTTCAGTAACCCAGCGTTGGCGAATTTCCACTTAATATCACCTCCGTGGCCATTGTACCGGAATTTTCCTAATGATTGCGCGCCTCCAGCCATCTTTCGGCGTCGATGGCCGCTTGACATCCGGTACCGGCGGCAGTAATGGCCTGGCGGTAGCGTGAGTCGGCGACATCGCCGCAGGCGAACACCCCATCCACGCTAGTGAGGGTGGTTGCCCGGTCGGCGATAATGTATCCCACCTTATCGGTGTTGACCTGTCCAGCTAAAAAGGCGGTGTTGGGACGATGACCGATTGAGACGAACAAGCCCTCAGTGGCAAGAGTTTCCGTTTTGTCCGTGTCATTGTGGCGGATGGTGAGCCCTGTCACCCGGTTATTTTCACTTTCCACGGCGAGTGGCGTGGCGTTCAGCACCCATTTAATCTTGGGGTTGTTGTGGGCACGGTCTTGCATCACCTTAGAGGCCCGTAAGTTTTCGCGGCGATGTACGATGGTCACCTCGGAAGCATAGCGGGTGAGAAAGGTGGCTTCTTCCATGGCGGAGTCTCCGCCTCCCACCACAATGATGCGCTTGCCCTTAAAAAAGAATCCGTCACAGGTTGCGCACGTTGACACGCCGTGCCCGATTAACTCGGATTCCCCGGGGATATCCAATAGTTTGGCGGAGGCTCCGGTTGAGATAATCAGTGCCTCGGCCTCATATTCGTTGTTATTCTCGGTGCGCACCAAAAACGGGTGCCGGCTAAGATCCACCGACGCCGCTTTATCAAAAACAAATTTGGCTCCAAACTTTTCGGCTTGTTTTTTCATGGTTTCCATCAAATCCGGACCCATAACGCCACTGGGGAAGCCGGGAAAATTCTCCACCTCGGTGGTTAGCATCAATTGCCCGCCTGGCTCGTCGCCTTCGATGACCAGGGGATGAAGATTGGCGCGGGCGGCATAGATGGACGCTGTATACCCCGCCGGCCCCGTTCCCAGGATAATTAGTTGCTCGCTCATTAGTTGCTCCTTTCACGATTGCGCGGCATACCCTCCAGGAGTATCCCCTAATAGTATAACCGTTGGCCAAAATGTGGCCCGTACAGTCCGTCGTCTATTATATCTTTTTCTTGGTGCATGGAGATTTAGGGGAACCGCTTGTTAAAATGGGGCGAGGGAGGGCGAGCGTGAACGGATTAAAGAAATTCTTAGCGGATCGGACTCCATGGAGCCGGCGAAGTATTCATTGGTTTTGGGCAGCGGCCACCTGTGCTGGCGTCATGATTATTTTAGCCTACATACTATTGTGGTTGGGTATTCGGGGAGCCGTACAAGCTTGGCTGGCGCTGGTAGGACAGGGGGCATCAGTTTTGGTGACGGTCATCGTTTTTTGGGGCGCATATCGCTCGCGTCGGCGCGATATAGAAAAAGGGAGGCATTCTCCGCGTTCGTGACGGAGGGAAAGGAGAGAAGCGACTGAATCGAAGGGCTATAGATTCATGGCGGCGTCCCGTTCGGGTGGTGCTGGTGGTCGCTGTGGTATGGGTTTGGTCACATGTGGCATCCGGGTCTCATTCCCTTATTTTCAGCTTATTGCACGGGTAGCGGGAACTCTGGGAGGACGCGCCATCACATGAGGGTTTTATCGTCACGCGCTCTTGGCCGATTCGGCGGGGCGCGTTTTTTATCATGCATCGGGTCCGGCGGAAAAACCGCGCCGGACATGGTGGACTAGAGTTTTCATCACGCTATGTGTAGCGGAGAACTTTATTCATTGCGGGCCGCTGGCAATTTTAGAGCCATTCCCGACGGGTGCTGAACTTTCCATGCGACTCGGCAACTCTTCCTATTTACCTCCAACGCCGAAAATGAGGGCCGTCCCGTTCGTTCTCCCCGGGTGGTCCAATGATGGTCGTCCTGAATTCCTGGAGCCGCGGTGATGCCGGGAGCCGCAGTCGGCATATGATATACTCAAGTACGTGCGATGCGCGAAGGACCCCGCCACTGGGGAGGTAGATAGCATGAACCCCAAGTTTTTTGAGCGCGGTGTCCATTGGCTGCGCCGGCACGCTTGGATATGGTGGGTTGTCCTCGGGTGTGGTGTGGTAGCCGCTGCCTGGTGGGGATGGGATTTTATCGCCGCGACCATCGGGATCCGTCGGGCGTTTCACTTAGCCGCCTTAACGCTGCGGAATTTTGCCGGGGCAATGGGGCCCTGGGGCCCTTTCTTGATTATTTTAGCGCTGGCCGCGCATAGCGTCGTTTTTGTTTTTCCCATGGAGATACCGACGCTGGTGGCATTCGCCCTTTATGGGCCAGTGGGCGGTTTGGTCGTGGTTTGGGCCGGATCGATGGTGACCTCCGCTATTTCTTATATGTTGGGACGCCTGATTGGCCCTCCGGTCTTGCGGCGTTGGGAGCGAAACAATCGGGTGCGCGCTACCGTAGGCGCGGTCGAGCATTTAAACCCTTTAGCCCTGGTGCTTCTGCGCTGGATCTCTTTTATTCCCTTTGATGTGTTAAACATGATTTTTGGCACTTGTCAGGTTCCGGTCGCGCGATTTGCCTGGACCACCGCCGTTGGCGTTCTCGCCACGAATATTGTTATGGCTATCTTATACCGCACGGCTGTCCATGCCCACTGGGGGGAACTTTTAGGGTTGGTCGCGCTAGTCTTTGTTCTGGGCTGGGGTGTCTATTGGTGGGCTACCCGCACCCATCTCAAGCGGGTTAGCGGTCCCGAGGATATGGGAGCCTAACCGCCGGTTTCTACCGTTGATGGGGTGGGTTAGTTTCCATCAGTCAAGCTCTGATGAAAAACAGCTCAAAGCCAGGTGGCCCCCGGAAAAACTCTGTCAATTCGCGTGCGAAAATTGAGTTTTTAACGCGATGGAACTTATGGCGGTTATGGTGGCAGGATGTTAGACTTGAGGCGACGGCCAAGGCTTTCGCCGTTTTATTGACGCAAAAAAACAGTGGAGGGGGGCGTTGGGGATGATTGGTCGAGGGTTGGCAGCAGTCGCGGCGATACTGGCATTGACGGCTCCGCTTCGACAGACTTCCCAAGGCCTGGTCGTGTCGACTGCTGGAGGTTCTGGGAATCAGCAGACGGTGGCGGCCGAAACTAGAGCCACAAATGGGCACGCTGTTTCCATCGGCCACAAAGTAATGAAATTGGCTGCCAACGGGCATTCCGTGGCGGGTGTAGTCGTACGCCAGTCGCAAACGCGGCTTTGGATACGACCGGTATTCTCTCGCAAGGGAACAGAGGTGTTGACCTTGGCCTCTAACGCCGTGATTTGGCAGGGTGGTTGGCGATTTTTGGGTCGCTTGAAGCTTCGCCGGATGCATGTCGATTTGGTTACGCGCAAGAAGAATGTTTTGGGTATTCTCGTCTATCACGATGCCTATGGACGCGTGGTACGGCGAAGGAATAATTGGGTCACGATTCAGGCGGTTAAAGGGGTGCCTTCCAGCAATCCAGCCTGTCGGCCTGCCGTTGGTCGACACTTCGTGGCGCGCATCAACGCGGCGACCGTGTGGAGCTCCCCCCGCTATCTGCTTCCACGCCACAGTTTAGTGCAATATACCGTTTACGGCGTGCCCGGCTATTCTTTCATGTTGGGCGGAGTGGAGGATTATGGTCATGCCTTATGTCATGCGCGGCGGGTTCAGGCGCGTAAGAAGGCGGCGTTCTCCTCGCTTTAGCCTCCGTGGGATAGTGGACATGCCAGAGATAAAAAACGGTGTGGTCGGACCATCCAAAATCCCAAGGAACATGGTAGCGATCGTTGGTATGGGTGTCGGTAATAATAACCCCTTTGGGGTCGTATCCCACGACCACCGCCGTGTGCACGATAGCACCGCGTTTTTGGTAGCTGATGAGGTCGCCCGGTATTAACGTTTGGACGGCGCCATCGGGATAGCGCGCGGACGGTTGGGCGATGGTTTGGTACGGTCCCTCGGCGAAGATGGTGGCTCTGCCGCTTTCCCGCAGGAACTCAGCCAGGACTCCGGCATTGGCCCAAGCATCGCTTCCTTGATGGGTGGCATGGTCATAGTTCCAAACCTGGGTCGTCGAGAATCCGCCTGCCTGAAGGACTTGCGAAATCCAACTGGTGCAATCGCCGCCGTTTCCGTTGTAATCACGGAAGGCGGTGTTGTAGTGGCCGTTGTTGCCGCATCCCGGGGCATTTCCGCAATAGGTGTTGGCATAGCTTACGGCGGCCGCCCGATGCGCTGATAGGGGGGCCGAGGGGTGCTTTCCTCCCAGGAGTCCCGGCACCGTCTGCCCGGCCACCTCTGAAGGTTGTACCGGGTTGGTAAAGTCGTCGTAGCCAAAGTGCCATTGCCCCTCTCTTTCAACCAGGGAGAGGTGATGCCAGGAGGCAATTCCGAACCATAACGATGTCTGCGGCAAGTCGGCATAATGGTATTGATATTGTTCGCGTTCAATGGCGTAAAATTGGAGGCGATGGGGAGATGGCGCGTGGGCGGTGAGAATGCGCATCTTAATGTGGATTCCCGTCCAGACGATGCCGCGAAGTTTGGCCCAATTGGCCAGGTATCGCGCACGGATTTCTGAGACTTTTAACGTCGAAGCAGCCTCGGGGGCATAAAGCCCTCTTAGTGTGGAAAGGTTGTCGCCAATCATGGCGGAGTGTTGGGCTTGTACTAAGTTTTGCAGCACTGACGGTGCCGCTTGGTCTCCCATTGCAGAAGACGCAGCCGGACAACCGCCTGCGGGCACGGCGACAGTTGTCAAAAGGAGCAGAGCAATGACCGAAAAGAATTTCATGGCGGTAGACTGGCTTTCCCCTAGCGATTTAATACCTGCGCGGGCATTATGATTCGTTGGCTGGCGCCACCCAATGACGGCTATCAGGTGTCGCGCCTGTCGACCCAATTTGGTTCTTTGTGGGTGGCTTTTGTCGAGGACGCTATAGTGGCGGCTTCGTTCGCGGAGGAACAGCCGTCCCGCTATCAACATCACGCGGTAAGTGTCGTTCGCCTGCCCCAGTGGGTGGCGGATATTTTTTTCAATGCGTTCGCGGGTGTGGTGCCAGCCGAGTGGCAGGCTGTTGACTCCGGCTTGACATCGTTGGAGCGAATCCTCATATCACAAGCCAGTGAGGTTCCGTTTGGGACTACTTGCAGTTACGGAACTTTGGCTATCTGGGCGGGATTTCCCGGTCGGGCGCGGGCAGCCGGGAGAGCCATGAGCCGCTCGAATATCGCCTATTTGGTGCCAACCCATCGGGTGGTTCACGCGGACGGAAGACCGGCCCCTTGCCAGCGCAATGCGCTCACCCGCGCTTTGCGATTGCACGAAGGTATTGTACTCCCTTGAGAGGCTAGGCCAGAGAGACAGCCGGGGCTATTCGGATAGGCATCTTGCCCGCATGCTGGCATCCTTTGACTACGAGACTGCCGGGGTTGAAGATACGCGTCGTATAACCTCCAGAATCCCGCACCGATTGACAGTGGCTTGCGCCGGCATTAGTATGCAACCAATGCGATGATGGAGAATAACCGTCGACCAGCCTAAAACAGCGAGCCATGCGGGGTGAGAGTGTGGCGCGGGCGTTATGGTGTGGCGGGGGGCCCTCCGGAGCGCGGTGCTGAACGTAGTAAGCCCGCCGGCTTGCCTCCGTTATGGGCATAAAGGCGGCGCAACCTCCAAGCGCCGTAAAGTGCGGTGGCACCACGAGCCCGACCTCGTCCGCATAGTGATCGGACTTTGGAGGAACATATCGTGGACCCAGATTTTGGCTTTCCCATCCTGAGTGTGAATCTCTTAAATCATATTGGCAATACCGTACGCGTGAGCGGGTGGGTTCAGCGCGTCCGCCGACTGGGCGCCTTGACTTTTGTTGTCGTCCGCGATCCCGCTGGATTATTGCAGGTGGCGATGGACCGCACTGATGAGAGACAGGATTTAACGCCTGAGTCCGTGGTAGTGATTCGGGGTCAGGTGGTCAAGGAGCCCCGGGCACCTGGCGGGGTGGAATTGCGCCATCCTGACATTGAGGTGGTCAGTCTCGTTGAGGATGTTGTGCCGATTAATCTTTATACACCGGCCTTGGCGCCCCATCTCAATAGTTTGCTGGACTGGCGGCCGCTCAGCTTGCGCCATCCCTCTCAGCGGCTTATTTTTCGGATCCAGGCAGCGCTGGCCCAGGGCTTTCGAGAATCCTTGCGGGAAAAGGATTTCGTTGAAGTGCATACGCCGAAGTTGATTGCGGCGGCATCGGAGGGCGGCGCCGACGTTTTTCCGGTAAAGTACTTTGAGAAGACGGCATATCTTGCCCAAAGCCCTCAGCTCTATAAACAGATGATGGTAGGGGTATTTGGCCGGGTGTTCGAGGTGGGTCCGGTGTTTCGCGCCGAACCTCACGCCACGTCCCGTCATTTAAGCGAATATGTCTCCTTGGACGCGGAGATGGGCTTCATTGACAATCACAGAACCGTCATGGGCGTCCTGCGCCATGTTCTTGATGTCATGTTGACGGTTGCGGCTCATCACGATGGGGAGAACTCGATTGAGTGGCCCATGGTGCCCGACCCTATTCCCTCTCTGCACTTTAGTCAAGCGCTTCAGTTGATTTCCAAGGCCTGGGGTGAAGACCTGGGCAAGGAACCGGACTTGTCCCCTGCTTGCGAACGCTGGCTAGGGGAGTGGGCAAAAGCGCGGTTTGGGTCGGACTTCTTATTTGTGGAGGGGTATCCAACCAGTACCCGGCCTTTTTACACGGCCCGCGATCCCGAGCAGCCCCTGTACAGCAATAGTTTTGATCTGCTGTTTCGGGGTCAGGAAATAGTGACCGGAGGACAGCGGCTGCACCGTTACCCAGACTACGTTGCCGCCCTGGCGGAGCGGGGCATGTCAGCGCAAGGCCTGGAAGGATATTTGCGGGCTTTTCAGTTCGGTATGCCTGCCCATGGAGGATTCGCTATTGGACTGGAGCGGCTGACGGCGCGGTTGCTTGGCCTTTCCAATATCCGTGAGGCTAGCCTCTTTCCGCGAGATCGGACGCGCTTAACACCCTAAAGGCTGGCGACGCGGCAGCACGGGCCCGGTTGCGGGTGGTGCTGCCGCCGCCTTTTTTGGGACGCTAGGGAAACAGGGAGCGATAGGGGGCGTAGCCTTCTTGTTCGAGGTCATCCTTGGGGATGAAGCGTAAGGAGGCTGAATTGATGCAATAGCGAAGTCCCCCCGCCTCTTCGGGTCCGTCCTCAAAAACGTGCCCTAGGTGGGAATCGCCTTGGCGGCTTCTCACTTCGGTGCGGCGCATTCCGTAACTGTGGTCAGGCTGTTCGACAACAGCGTCGTGTTCAAGGGGTTTGGTAAAACTGGGCCAGCCGCAGCCGGCTTCAAATTGGTCTTGGGAAGAGAATAGCGGTTCGCCGGAGACGATGTCGACGTAAATGCCTTGCCGGTGATTGTCCCAGTACGCGTTTTGAAAGGGCGGCTCCGTTCCTTTAAACTGGGTCACTTGATATTGTAGGGGCGTTAGCTCTTTTAGCCGCTCCGCTTTATGCATGGCAAACCTCCTCGCTTGAGTGCCTTTTGCCGCAGGGTGACAACAGCCTTCTCTTGTGCACTATGGTTGCCATCCCTCAGTCATTTTAGCGGGATCCACCTTTATGTTATCGTACTGGGGCGCAATGGGCGAATACGGTATGATTGACAAAGACTGGAGCGGAGGAGCGATTTCTCATGGCGGGAATGGCGTTGTTAATTATGGATGTGCAAAACGGCATTGTACAAAACTATTCTTGCGAAAATGCGCTGGGGCCCTTGCGGCGGGCTCTGTCCGGGGCGCGTGAGCGGGGTATCAAGGTTATTTTCGTACGCGTGGCCTTTAGACCCGGATACCCCGATGTCAGTTCCAACAATCGTCTATTTTCTGCGATGCGGGAGCGGGGTCATTTTGTCGAGAGCGACGAGGCCACCCAGGTGTGGGAAGGCGTGCAGCCGTTGGTGGATGAAGTGGTGGTGGTCAAACGTCGCGTGGGGGCCTTCGCCGGAAGCGGACTAGAGTTGCTCTTGCGATCGATGGGTATTGATCACCTCGTTTTGACGGGAATTTCCACCAGCGGGGTGGTGCTATCCACCTTGCGTCTGGCGGCCGACTTGGATTATCGACTTACGGTGCTCTCTGACGCCTGTTTTGACGGGGATCCCGAGGTGCATGAGGTATTGATGGAAAAAGTGTTTCCCCGGCAGGCGGCTGTCATGACCGTCGACGAGTGGGAGCGGTCGCTCCTTTAAACGGATTTTGAGGTTCCTCGCGGTCGCTTTCCTGGCGGCGGGCCAGCATATTCGCGAGGGCGCGGCTCGGCTTGATCGGATCTAGATGAAGGGGAGAAGCCGACCGACCACCCAATAGCCGCCCACGCTGATGGCAAAAAGGACGGTCCACAGAATGGTATACAGCCAGCGGAGGCGCCCCAGCTCGGCCAGGTAGTCTTTGTCATGCATTTTAGGTTCGCGCCGTAATGAGATGACGATGATGGCAATCACAAAAATCGCGATAGGGTCGATGCTGAACTGATGGGTGAGAGGATTATAAAACATAACCACCAACACTCCGATGACGCCGGGAATCCAAGCCTTCCATCGCCAAAATCCGATGGTTCGGCCTCCGTCTAGCGGCAAAACCGGCATGAGGTTGAAGACGTGCAGCAAAAATCCCAGTTCAGCGGCGGCAAAAAAGAAGGGGCGACGGGTGTAAAGTCCCGCGGCCAGCGCGAGAAGTGTGGCAACCAGGCCGAAAACGGGGCCCATAACGCCGATAAAGGCTTCGTCAGCGGCATTTTTGGGGAGTTCCTTCAGTTGAATAAAGGCGCCCAGAAAAGGGATGAAGAACGGTAAGCTGGCAGGGAGCTTCTTGATGCGGTTGGCTACGACATGTCCCATTTCGTGGATCGCGATGAGTGAAATGAGAGCCGCCCCAAATTCCCACCCGAAGGCAAGGCCATACAAAAGCAAACTGGCTACGATACTGATAAACATCAAGACCAGTTTGAACTTTATTATCAGACCGAGAATGACGGTAAAGAACCGGCGAAAGGAAGAGGTTCGCTGAGGAGCGGGACGAGGCCGATAGCAAAGTTGCGCGCCGGCAATGTCAAAGGTGACGGGAGCGCGTGCCGTATGCAGTGCCTGTGTCAACCGCGCCACACTGTCTTCAGTTGGGACCATGGCGTCCGGGGCAGGAGCATCATCAATGTCCGCCCCCCGGATTTCCCAGGATCCAGGCAGACCGTCAACATCAATTCCCCATTGTGTGAGCGCGAAAGCCCAGCGGCTCTCTTTGGGAAGCGTTTTCCATGGTTGGTCAGTCCATAGAGGCATATAGTCACCTTTTCCTTGATTGTCTCTTGTGGTATTATAGCGAACCCGGCGCTCTCGGCTAAACGGTTCACAGGCAAAGTTGTTCCAAAGTCTAATCTTCCATAAGACGGTGAGATCGTGCCAATAATTTATATCGAGGATATGCCCCTTTCCTATCGGCTTGAAATTAGGCCGCGGCGTCAACATCCCGCGATTCAAGTCAACAGCCGCAAGCAAGTGACGGTCTTGTTGCCGGTCGGGTTTTCTTCGACAGAGGCGGATGCGCTCGTACGGAAAAAGGCGGACTGGATATTGAAGCAGTTGCGGAAGCCAAGCCTTCCGCCAAAGCGTTTTGTCAGTGGGGAGCGGTTTTTTCTGGGGGGAACTGGTTATCGCTTAAGGGTGGTGGAAGAGAGCAATGGACGGGCAAACGTGTGGATAGATGACGCCAATTTAATAGTGTCGACTAGCGGCCCACCGTCTCCCGACTCGGTGAGAAGCACTCTAATTCAATGGTTTCGCATTCACGCCGAAAAGCGGCTGTACGAGCGTATGAGCCATTATCAATCGCTTACGGGAATTGACGTGCGCCAGATCAAAATTGGCGAATATAAGTCGCGCTGGGGATTTTGCCGGGAAGATGGCGTAATCGCTTTTAATTGGCGGATTGTGCAGGCGCCGCTGGGCGTGATTGATTATCTCGTGGTTCATGAGTTGGCGCATCGACACCATCCTCACCATCAGCCCTCATTCTGGAGAATGGTGGATGCCATTCTGCCCGGCTATGCCGTTCATCGCCAATGGCTAAGGCAACATGGCGCCGAACTGAACTGGTAAAGCGGATATCAGGGAGCGGGATTAATGGCTAGGCGAAAATGGCGCGGGTAGAGCAGCGACCCGTGAAGCCCTTTTGGCTCCTTTGCGATTGACCGATGACCTCCCCGGGTTCCCCACGTTTCATGCCCATCTGGGCAAGACTGTTTGTGCGGCCATGGCCTTGACGCCGGTTCGGTGTAAAAGGGCAAGCTCCGTCTGAGCGGAGCCTGCCTCGTTCTCGAATGGGTTCCGGTTATTTTAGCCAATTGCCTACTGGAGCTAGCGATCGCCTCTCCCAAGCCCGTGCCGTTTCTTGTCACCCTCAAAGCTGCTTATGCGGAGTGGGAATTGCCACCGCTTGCCCCTAGTGCATAAGCGGAACATGCCGCGGTTCCAGACACGGACGAATTGCCCGATTTCGGTCCCAGAATCTTCACATGGACATGTTGCACGCCAAACTTGTTCACGAGGGATTCGGACACGTTCAAAAAAATGTCAATGTGCTTCCCTTGAATCGCGTTTCCTTCGTCATTGGCCTCGGCGATAAAACCACCTTGAGGCAGATTGGGAGAATGGTAACCCGTAATTTTGACGCAGCTTCCCAAGGGAATCACGCTCGGATCCACGGCAATGTCCCCTGAGGTCAGGGGCTGTCCAAAATAGTTGGTTGCCCCATAAGGGTAGTTGTCTTGGGCACTTGGGCCATAGGCCGTCGCCTTCATGTTCGTAGACGCGCCGGAACTGGCCGCGAATGCCGGAGTAGCCGCAAGAAGGCTTGCGCCCATGGCCAGACCGCTTGCCGCTGCTACCATTTTGCGCAGTGTTAACATCGTCGATACCTCCTCGCGTTTTTTGCCTTCGGGGTTAGCTGACGGGTTCGGGTGTGCGAGATGACCCTATCGAAAAATGAATTCACCCCAGAAATGGGTTCCCCGTGTGCGGCCGTTGTGCCGCAATTCGGCTTCCCCAGTATAAGTGGCAAGCACAGTGTTGTCAGGTCGGGAAATCTTGCGTCAAGCAGCAAGACAACCAGTGGCCTGGTGAGAACTCAAATGGATCCGCCAATCGTGTCCGATTGCGGTGGTGTTCCACTCGTGGGGAAATTGACCGGATTATAGCAAGGTAAAAAGAGGGAATGGGTTAGCGCGGCGGTTGATATTATTTTGCAAACGACGTTATTCTTCCTGCGCCAGATTGAACTTCTTGCTGGTTTATTCGCCAAAAGGCATTGCGGCAGGGTATCATCAGGGAAAAAGTAAGCGAGTATGGTTATTCTGTTGTGAAAATAACTCCGCTCGGAAGGATTATAGCGTGATAAATGCACCTGAACCGCAATCAAAAATTTCTCCAACCGTGGCAATAACCTTATTCTTTGCCGCTGTCGCCGTTTTTATCAATCTTTATGATGTCCAGCCACTGCTGCCTCAATTTAGGCGGGTGTTTGACGCCCAGGAAGGAACGGTGAGTCTGGCCATTGGACTGGCAGTCTTAGGCATCGCCGCCGCTTCATTTTTTGTCGGACCGATTTCTGACCGCTTCGGGCGAAAGCAGA
>JAJYTS010000060.1 GCA_021792935.1 Bacillota bacterium
TCTCTTAAATGATCACGCGGCCGTGGAGCAAATTATGGTGAGTGCCGCACTTAAAGCGGGTGCTGAAGTTCGGGAAGTGGCCTTTCATAAGTTCAGCCCTCAGGGGGTGAGCGGTGTGGTGGTTATTTCCGAGTCGCATTTGGCGGTCCATACATGGCCGGAGCACGGATATGCCGCAGTAGATGTGTTCACCTGTGGCGATTCCGTCAACCCCTGGGATGCCTGTAACTACATCGTCGAACAATTCCGCGCTCAAAATTTTTCCGCTTCGGAAACGCTGCGTGGCGTTTTGTTGGAACGTTCCAGCCAGAAGGCCGCGGTTTGACAACAGGAGGATTTCAATTTTGTCTCTGACATTTGTGATGGTAAAGCCGGACGGCGTCCGGCGCGGTTTGGTTGGAGAAGTTGTTCGCCGCTTTGAGCAAAAAGGTTTGACACTGAAATCCTTGAAATTGATTCAGGTCACCCCCGAGCTGGCCGCTGCCCATTACGCCGAGCATCGGGAAAAGCCTTTTTACAACGATCTGGTGGCTTTTATCACTTCTGGTCCTTCCGTTCCCATGGTTTTGGAGGGGCGCGAAGCCGTGAGCGTTGCGCGAGCTTTAATGGGCGCTACCGACCCCGCCAAGGCTCTTCCTGGCACCATTCGGGGAGATTATGGAGCGGAGATCACCGAAAACATTGTGCATGGTTCTGACAGCCCCGAGTCGGCCAACCGCGAGATTGGTCTCTACTTTAAGCCCGAAGAACTTCTCTAGTCTGGTGCGTTATCGGCTGGTTGGCGGTGCCGCGACGCGGGTTGCCGCCAACGCTTCCTGTAAGTTCTCCTGGATTCAGGTCGTGGAAGCGGTGCTGTCCGACGCCGGATTGCCTGGGGAATTTGATGGGTTTTGTTACCTCCATTTGTCCGATTTCCATGGGCGGGTGGGGGTTTTTTCTGGTCGCGAGTTGGCCGCCAGTTAAAAAGCCTCGATGGGATGGCTCTTTTGGGGCCCGAGTGTTCGACCGCCAAGGAACTTGATAAAGTAGGGGCGATGCGCCCTTATGCCCACCAATGCTCGTTCGCGGCAATCACGCCCATGATATGGATAGGTGGGGAATTGCTGATTCGACGGTCAGGCTTTGAGCGGAGCAAGACATGTTGGTGGCAGTGCGCCCTATTGTGGTTGAAGGGCTCCTCGGCGGTTTTGCTGCCGCGTTATCCCATTTTTCGCCGCGGGCGGGTTTCGTTAATATTGCCTGGCAATATCGTTGCGACATGTGTGCTGGCGTCACAAGTTGTTGGAAAAGATCGAGAGGTGATAGAGAAATGGCGCGAGTTGGCATTATCGGAGGAACCGGGGTTTACGACCCCTCTTGGCTTGTCAACCCCAAAGAGCAAATTATAGAGACCCCTTATGGAAAGGCTCAGATAATTGAAGGGCCGTTAAGGAGCCGCCCCGGGCAGTCGGTGGTGTTTATGAATCGTCATGGGGCGGGACATTCCGTGCCCCCTCATCAGGTTAATTACCGGGCAAATATATGGGCTCTTAAATCACTGGGGGTGAAGCGGGTCATTGCCACCGCCGCTGTAGGCTCATTGAATTTAGCCATGCCCGCGGGTAGTATGGTGTTGGTCGACCAGTTTTTGGATTTCACCAAGTCTCGGCCCGACACCTTTTTTGACGGCAGCGACGGTCGCGTGGTTCATACCGACATGAGCAGCCCCTATTGTCGGGCCACCCGCAGCCGGGTTCAGGCCGCGGGCGCCCGAGCCGGGGTGTCGTTGGTGATGGGGGGTGTTTATGTCACCACTGAAGGCCCACGTTTTGAAACGGCGGCAGAGATTCGCGCCTATCGCCTTTTGGGAGGCGATGTGGTGGGAATGACTAGTGTACCGGAAGTGGTGTTGGCGCGGGAATTAGGGATTTGTTACGCCACCGTGGCCATGGTGACTAACTTCGCGGCGGGAATTTCCCAAACCGCTCTCACCCATCAAGAAGTGTTGGAGGTTATGGGATCTAACGCGCACCGTTTGCGTGAGGTGTTGCTGGAGGTGCTTCCCGACGTGGGCGAGGAGTTCGCTTGTGAATGTCCTGCTGGCGAGCCGCCTGTGCGGTCATAATAGGGCGCTTGCTAGTCGGCGCGATTAATGGCGTAGAGAGGAGTTCTTGGGTGACTCATACATTGCGAGACTCGGCTTTGGCCCCGGCGGGCCATGACAAAATGAATTGGGTTCGCGGGCGCATGCCCATTGTTGGCCGCATCCGTGAGCGGTATCTAGAGGAGCGGCCCTTAGAAGGGCAGCGGGTCGCCATTTCCCTGCATTTGGAGGCCAAGACCGCCGTTTTGGCGGAATTGCTGCACCAGGGGGGGGCCGAAGTCGCCATTACCAGTTCCAACCCCCTAACCGCTCAAGATGATGTGGCGGCGGCCTTAGCTGAACGCGGAGTGATTGTTCATGCATTACGGGGGGCCACTCCCGAGGAATTCGACCAATTGCATCAGCGGGTTTTAGATTTGGAGCCGACCCTCATCATTGATGATGGCGGCGAGTTGACGGAACGGCTGCATAAGGAGCGGGCCGAGCTCGCGCCGGGGATTGTGGGAGGTGCGGAAGAGACCACGACCGGTGTGCTACGGCTCAAAGCATTGGCCCGTGCCCAGCGCTTGCGCTACCCCATGGTCTTGGTCAATGATGCGGACATGAAGCATTTATTCGACAACCGTTACGGCACCGGGCAATCCTCCTGGGAAGGCATCATGCGGGCCACGAATTTGGTGGTAGCGGGCAAGACCGTGGTGGTGGCCGGATACGGCTGGTGCGGGCGAGGAGTCGCGGACCGGGCCCGGGGCTTGGGAGCCCGGGTCATTGTGACCGAAGTCAATCCCGTGCGGGCCAATGAGGCGTTGATGGACGGGCATCAGGTCATGCCCATGGCCGAGGCGGCTTCCTGGGGCGACTACTTTGTGACCGTTACCGGCAATTATGGCGTGGTGCGGGAGGAACACTTTCAGGTGATGAAGGATGGGGCGATTCTAGCCAATGCTGGCCACTTCGACGTGGAGGTGGATGTGGCGGCCCTAAAACGCATGGCCAAGGCCACACACCCGGGCCGTGGACCCGAGTCGGTAGGATATGAGCTTCAAGACGGGCGGGTGTTATGGCTTTTAGCTGAGGGGCGCTTGGTCAATCTGGCGGCTGGAGATGGGCATCCGGCTGAAATAATGGACTTAACTTTCGCTTTACAGGCGCTGTCGCTTGAGGATTTGCTGAAAACACGGCCCCAGCCGGGGGTCTATCCCGTCAACCCTGATGTAGACGCGTGGGTGGCCAAGATTCGTCTTCAGGCGCTAAATCGGCGCATTGACGTATTGACTCCGCAGCAGCGCGACTATTTGGAAAATAGCTAAAGGGGGGATAGGAGTGGCCATAAAATTTGAGGCGCGTCATCTTCTCACCTTGAATGATGACCGGGAGATTTTCAGTCCGGGCGCGATCGTCTTTGATGAGACGGGAATTCTTTATGTGGGTGCCCCTGACGGCTATAGCCAACCGGTTGATCAGGAAATTGTCATTCCCGAAGCCACCATCATGCCGGGCCTGCTAAACGGTCACAATCATGCCGCCATGTCGCTCATGCGGGGTCTGGCGGACGACAGCCCCTTTTTTGAGTGGCTAACCGAGCATGTATTGCCGGTGGAAAGTCGCTTGCTGCCTGAAGACATTTATTGCGGGACACTGTTGGCCTGTGCGGAAATGATTCGTTCCGGCACGGTGGGATTCGCCGATATGTATTTTGAGGTTGAGCAGGTGGCAAAAGCGGTGCAAGAGTCGGGGTTAAGAGCCTGGATATCTCGCGGGCTCACCGAGAGCAGCCAGGACAAGCTGTCAGAATCCGTGGCCTTTTGCCAAAACTGGCAAGGGCAGGCTCAAGGTCGCATTGTCACCATGCTGGGCCCTCATGCCCCGTACACCTGTCCTCCCCAGTTTCTTGAGCAGGTGGCGGAGGCCGCTGTCAGCCACGGCTTAGGCATCCATATTCATCTCAGCGAATCTAGGGATGAGATCCGGCAAATTCACGAGCGCTACCATAAAACACCGATTCAACTAGCTTATGAGACAGGATTATTTAAGGCGCGGACCTTAATCGCCCACGGAGTCCATATCCAAGAAGAAGATCTGCCCTGGCTCGACGGCTTGGTGGGCGGGGTGATTTCCTGCCCAGTGTCCAATGCCAAGCTGGGCAATGGAATTCTACCCTATCGTATGCTGCGGGACGTGGGAGTACCTGTGGGATTGGGCACCGATGGGCCCGCCTCCACTAATAGTTTGGATATGTTTTTGGAAATGAAGGCTATGGCCTGGATGCAAAAGGTGCGGGACGGCAAGCCGGAGTCCTTTTCCGCCGAGGACGCGCTGTGGGCGGCCACCCGCGGCACCGCTCAAGTGCTGGGTCACCCGGGCGGCCGCCTAGCGCCGGGGGCTCCCGCCGACTTCATCGTGGTGGACTCGCGTCAGCCGCATACGACGCCGGAGTGGGATGCGCGGGCGAATTTGGTCTATTCCGCGTCAGGTGCGGATGTTCGCTACGTGGTGGTGAATGGCGCCATTCTCCTCCGGGAGGGCATTATTACCACCTTTGACGAAAGAGCTCTTCTTCTTGAAGCGGAGGAGAGAGCGCGGCGGTTGAGGGAAGGGAAGGGCTAGTGCCCAGTTTTGATTGGACCGGCAATGTCTGTTTTGTGTGCGGGTCCATAGCGGGCGGTTTGCATGTGAGATTTTCCGGCGATTCCGGCGAGGTGACGGCCACCACCGTGATTAATCCGCCTCACCAGGGATTCGCGGGAATTGTGCATGGCGGCATTTTAGCCAGTATGGTCGACGACGCCATGTGGCATGTCATTCATCAACAGGATAACGACTTTCCCGTGACCGCCGAATTAAAAATCCGGTATCTTCAGCCGGCGCGGATTGGGGAGGCTCTCACGGTGCGGGGGCGATTAGTATCCTACCGCCGCCGCTTGATGGCGGCCAGCGCCACCATTGAGAATTCTCGAGGACAATTGGTGGTTCAGGCGGCAGGTCGTTTTATGCCCCTGGCGGACCATGAACCCCGGGATATTTGACCCGTTTCCCACCGCTGAATACCGGGTGGCGACCGTTAGTGCCGCCATCGGTTTAGAAAGAGGCTTGCGTTTTTAGATGTCTCTTGGTGGCGGGCGATGCTGGCTTAGGGGCAGGTCCGGAACCCAGCAATTCATCCTGCGCTCTGGTCGGCGTTAAGCGATTTTGATATAAAGCGATGCTATTTACATTGCTTAGAGCGATCCGCCATACTGTTTAATAACATGAGCGGCGCGTTCAGCTCCGTCAGCCGGCACGACGGCGGTCAAAAGCCAGCTTCCGCCTTCGATCATTCCGGTTTGACTATCCGTCCAGGCCGAGCCCGTGGTCCATTTGTCCTGCAAGCGGTCTACCTGGTACCCGGACCGTCCCCATTCCACCAAGGGGGCATGGGGTAGAAGGCTGTCGCCGCTGTAAGGGGCCAATATATTGACGTCGACAACGTCGAAGCCCTGGTCGCGCAAAGCTTGTTGGCAGTGCTTAGCGGCGCGCAAGTCGCTAAACGAGGCCAGCAGATTTTTTTCGGGCATGTCGGGTCATCCTTTCTTATGTCGGTAATGTAGGGTGCCCCCGACAGCGACAGCCATGCACGGAGGGAAGGGGTAGCATCGTGGGGCCATACGTGGTAGTGGACGTAGAGACAACCGGACTCGATCCAATCCAGGACGCCATTATTCAAATCGCGCTGAAGCACTCCGACGGCCGCGAATGGGCCACCTTTGTTAATCCTGGACGTCCCATCCCATCCTCCATTTTGCAACTGACAGGCTTTGAGGCGGTAGATTTTTCCACTCAACCGCGCATCTCTGAGGTTGGGGACATGGTACGCGACTTTTTGCGGTCAGCCCGTTTGGTGGGTCACAATGTTCGTTTTGACGCGGGGTTTTTGGCGCGGGCGGGAATCGTGCCCGCAGGCGAGCCGTTAGACACCTTGGAATGGAGCCGGTTGGCGTTTCCCTTGCGATCCCATCATGGCTTATGGGATTGGTTCGGCGATGAAGAGACTGGCTGGCACGACGCCCGAGTCGATGTCGGTTGGACGGAGGTTTTGCTGCGAAAAATTTGTGACCATCTGGACACCTTCTCCCTGGAATTAAAGCGGGACTTGGCCCGATTCTTAGGGTGGGAGTGGGAATGGTGGGGAGTTTCTCTAGAGTCCGCGGGAACGCGGGTGTCTCCTCTGTATCGGCCCGCGCCCGATTTATTCGAGGCGGAGCCGCTGCTTACCTCCACCATTGAGGGCGGGGCGGCGGATTGGTTGGGCGAGAGTGGGTTTTTGGCGCAATCGGTCCCCGGCTTTGAGGTGCGAGAGCCCCAGCGAGAGATGGCGCGGGCGGTGGAGGACTCTTTCCATGACGGAACCATTCTTTTGTCGGAGGCGGGGACTGGCACCGGGAAAAGTCTGGCGTATTTGACTCCGGCCGCCCTCTATAGTCTGGCCACGGGGGAGCGCACCGTTATCGCCACGCATACGGTGGCGCTGCAAGAGCAATTGTGGATGAAGGATTTGCCCCCGGTGTGCCGCCAATGGCCGGTCAAGGCCGCCCTGGTCAAAGGCCGGGGCCGCTATCTTTGCCTCTATAAAACCGCCGAGGTCGTGCAGAACAGCGCCGTATTGGGAGAAGGACGGGAGCGTCGCTGGGCATTGGCGACCCTGCTAAGCTATATTGAGGCCACGGATACCGGTGACGCGGAGACGTTTCCTTTAAAGAATGAAACGGGACGGGGATTGTGGCAAGAGATTATGGCCGATAGTCAGTCCTGCATCGGAAGCCGCTGTCCTTATGCCGGTCCCTGTTTCATGCGGCGGGCACGCCATCAGGCCGAGTCCAGCCACCTCATCATCGTCAATCACGCGTTATTGGCCGCTCATCTCGCCAACGGCAACGTGTTACCGGAATTTTCACATCTCGTTATTGATGAGGCGCATCATTTCGGCGAAGTGGTGGAAAAAGCCCTGGGATTCGAGTTGGACCGTGAGGATTGGGACCGCCGCTATCGGGAAGCCATGCATCCGTCGCGGGGAGTTTTGGAGCGAGTGAAGTCGGGGCTTGAGTTTTCCGTGGGAGTGGAGGTTCTGCGCACCCGGTATAAGAGTCTGGACGCGGCGCTGAAACGCTTGGGGGAGTCACTGGCCGCTCAGACCCCGCCAGGCGAGTATGATCGCCGCTCAGTGCGGGTGACCGAGCCTGGATTGGAATTATTGGAAGAATCCGGCTCCATAGATGGCTGGCGCCAAGCTTTGAGAGCATTTGAGGAGCTTGGCACGGAGGCTGCGCAGCTATGGGAGCAAGCGGAGTTGGCTGGTGTCGCGGAGGCGCCGACCTGGCTTCGATTCCACCAATGGCGGCTGGATATGGCGGGATTTGGCGCGGGGCTGAGTTTATGGGGTGAATTGTCTTTGGAGCGGGTGTCGTGGTGGGAGGTTCGCACCCATCGCAGTGGCGAGCTCATCGTTACCTGGCGCTGGGCCCCGGTTGACATCGCTCCCATATTGCAGGACAAGCTGTGGTCGCAAGTCAAGTCGGCGGTATTGACTTCCGCCACCTTGGCGGTGGGCGGGCGTTTTCAATATTTGTCCGAAAGTTTGGGCATCCCCGCGGAACGCCAGCGCGAGATTCGCTTGCCTTCCCCGTTCGACTGGCAGCGGCAGGCGCGTCTGATTGTGCCTCGCGACACCCCTCACCCCGGCGACCGTGATTTTTTGGACCGTCTGGCACGATTGGTGGTGGATGTGGCAAACGCGCGGCAAGGCCGAACTCTGGTGCTGCTGACATCCTATCGGGCGGTGGATGGCATCGCCTGGCGAATCCGCGAAGAATTGCGGTCCAGTGGCATTCGCACTTTGGCCCAAAATATTGATGGGCCTGCCCGGCGGCTGGTATCCGACTTTCGCCAGAATCCGCGTTCGGTGCTCATCGGCACCCTCACCTACTGGGAAGGGGTGGACATTCCTGGCGACGCCTTAGAGGTGGTGGTGCTGGGTAAGCTGCCGTTTCGGGCGCCTGGCGATCCCTTGGAGGAAGCCAAGCAAGACCGCGTCCGCGAACTCGGTCACTCGCCCTTTTATCGCCGCAGTCTTCCTGAGGCGGTGCTGCGTTTTCAGCAAGGATTTGGGCGCCTGATTCGCACGAAGTCCGATCGCGGCGTCGTCATTGTATTTGACCCGAGGATAGAGCCGGGGCGCTCCCGCTACGGAAAAATATTCTTGAATTCATTGGAGGAAGTGCCCCAAGCGATAGTGGCGCCGGACGAGGTTTTGCCCAGCATCGAGCAATTTTGGAGGTCTCAAGATAATGCATATCTTACTCAGTAATGACGACGGCATTCAAGCCCGGGGGATTCAAACGCTTCGCCGCGTTTTAGAGACAGCGCATGAAATTTCGGTGGTGGCGCCTGAGCGCCAACAAAGCGCCATGGGTCATGCGATTACCATGCATAAGCCGCTCTATGCCAAGCCTATTGTCTACGGTCCCAACAGCCGCGGATGGCGGGTAAACGGCACTCCTGCCGATTGCGTGAAGCTGGGTGTGGGCGCCTTAGTGGAAAAAAAGCCGGATCTGGTGATTTCCGGAATCAATCACGGAAATAATTTGGGGCGGGACGTCTTTTATTCGGGTACGGTGTCGGCCGCCATGGAAGCCATGTTTTTGGGGTATCCGGCCATTGCTCTGTCCCTGGAAAATGGCGACAATAACGGCTTTGAGTGGGTGGCCGAGTTTGTGCGCTGGTGGCTAGGCCAGCCGGAGTTTCAAATGCCATCGCAAGGCGTTGTCTATAACGTCAACTTCCCCAGTTTAAGCCGGGGCACTCCCAAACAAATGCAGGTCGCGCGTCTGGGTGGCCGCGAATATGTTAATGACTTTCAACGAGTGCAAGACCCGAGGGGGCGCGAGTATTTTTGGATTGCCGGGGATCGGCGGGACAATCTGGAGGAAAGCGACACCGATGTGGCTCATTACCATTTGGGGGCCATAACGCTGACCCCTTTGCATATGCACTTGACGGACCCTGAGGCGTTGGCGCGCCTTCGCCCCTTGATGGTGCCGGAGCGGGTCTAAGAGCGCCAGAGGTCATGGGGGCTGGCGATTAGGGCATGCTAGTTCGGGGGAGGTGGACATGATGGCTCGTCGCAATCGTCCGCTCCTTCCGTCCGCCGAGCGGGCTTTAGACCACTTGAAATATGAAGTGGCTGAAGATCTGGGTCTGGATGACGCGATTGAAGAGCGTGGATGGGGCGGCATGACCACGCGTGACGTGGGGAAGATTGGCGGCACCATGGTCAAGCGCCTTATTCGTAAAGCCGAACAGAACCTCTCCGACGGTCGTTGAAGGAAGGCCCCGGGTTCCCCCGGGGCTTTTCCCTGGTCGCCTTCGGGCCAACCGGGGATTAACTGGAATAGCCTTTTGCTATGATGATGTCTTCTGCGATTCCGCCCCCATCTTCTTTATACGAGCCACGTGCTGCATGGGAATCCATCTCCTGCGCGGTGGGTTTCCCTCCCGTAATTTCATTCTCCGATATCTCTCCCGGCTGGGAAAATTCCTCTCTCAAACTTCCAGCTAGGCGGCAGCGCCCCTGATATGTTGGGAGCCATAGCGTGTCGCCGTTTCGCTAAAGACTCCGATGGGGGTCGCTGCAGACGCGCAACGAAGCGTTGTACGCCTTACGGATGGATGTTGGGGCAGGTTAGGTCCTCCACCCCTGTCATGAATTCTCTCGGGGTTGGATATGTTTTGGCAAAGGATGCGAGCGGGGGGATGAGTATGAGCGTGCGCGCGGTTCTGGAAGGCGCTTTGGTGGGACTGGGAATGGCGTTTCTTTTGGCCATTATTCTGGCATTGGTGGACTATCAATTCGCGTTGCCTACCGAAATTCAGACCGCTTTGATTTGGGTGGGGGCGGGACTGACCGCCTTGGCGGCAGGGTGGGCGGGAGGACGCATGGCGGATATGGCGTCATGGGTTCATGGCCTCTTAGCGGCCCTGACTCTTAACCTAGTGGCTACGGTAGTGGCTGAGACGATGCATGTCAATAATGTGACACATTTATGGGCGGGCTTGGGATTGGCCGCCGCTTTGGGCTTGGTGGGAGGCCTAATTGGAGCCGCCATGCAATAATACCGAATAATTTGGATGAATTTGGTGCATCCTTCTATGGGGGGAATGCCCATGATTGCCAATCTTTCCAGTACGATTGCTGCCCTCATGAGTGCGGCACTGTTGACCTCGGGAGGCGCGCCGGGACACCATTGGCAGTTGGGCCAGTCTGGTTACGCGGTGGCGCGGGTTCAGACGCAATTAGGGGTGCTGGGGTTTTATCCCGCCTCGGTCAATGGTCGGGTCGATAGAGCGCTTCTACGGGCGGCGGACAGCTATGTGACACGCTTTGGCGTGGGCGGATCGGCGCCTCTTACCAACCAATTTAGCCACCCTCTCGCTGCCAGCGGGACCGTGGCCAAGGAAAATATCGGTCCGCTGACGGACGCGGTAGAGGAAGACCTGCGGATTCTCCGCCTTTATCGCGGATCCATGGATCGTCCTTGGTCCTCAACCATAGGACAGGCCGTTGTAACCTTCCAACGGCGGGTTGGCCTCTCTCCGTCGGGATCCCTTACCACCAAGACGTTAAGTGCGCTGGCGCATTGGACAGCCGTCGCCGTGGCGGCGCGGAATCACTGGCGCTATGTTGTCATGCCCGGAGATTCGTGGTCCTTGTTAGCGTGGGCGTCCGATCTTCCCCAGTCTCGCCTGGCAGCCGCCAACGGGGACAATTTAGTGGCGGGGCAGGCTATAGACTGGGCTCTTGCCCAGCCAGCGAGACAATCCCCGCATCCCAGCTCGCCGCCAGGAAACTCCACACCCCCTTCAACATCTTTGCCGCCTCCGGCGGGATCGAAGGCGGTGGTGGGCGTTTTAGCCAACATTCGGCCCATTTCAGACTTGGTGCTTCTTAACCCGAATTTGCAGGAGGTCCAGAGTCTTTGCACCGCCGAAAGCCGGGATAAGGTGGCTGTTGACGTTGCCGTAGAAGGGGAGTGGGCTTTGACTCACCTTACGCTGGTGAACGAGTTGGCTAAGCTGGGCAACACCGTGGCGATCACGAGTTATTCCGGGGCCAATCTTAAAACACTGCCGGCATGGGGAGTGCATCAAGAGTTGACTTGGGCGCGTCAGGCTCTGGGCGGATTATTGGGCGCATTCCCTCAATTTTTGCTCACCCCGTCAGGGGATGGTGAGACTATTTCCGCTGAGGCAGGGCGCTTGCACCTGGTCCCCATAACGCCCGCCATAACACTGTCGCTGGGATCGTCCGCGGGCGCCAATGCCAATACCGTGGCGGAAGCCCTTTTGCGTCACCCCAATCAAGTCGTAGCGACCCAAGGTCCCATTAACTGGATGCGCCTATTTTCCCATTTGTCCGCTCGGCGATTTGTTTTTGAAACCTTGGCGCAAATTTGGTCAGAGCGGTGATATTGGTAACGACCCAACCCGAGCCAATTCCCTGCCTAGGGTATTTCTTTCGGACTTATCGCGCCCGCTCCTGTTTACAAGGGGGCTGCCCGAAGGAA
>JAJYTS010000061.1 GCA_021792935.1 Bacillota bacterium
CCTAGTTTGGTGGATTTTGTGAATTTCCGATTAGGGTACGGCATGGGCATTCCCAGCGATAGCGGGGCGATTCTTAAGACAAATGATGGTGGGAGCCACTGGGCGATTGAAACGCAAAACCTGCCGCGCCTCTTTACAACAGTAGCCTTTTCGCGGGTATTAGGGATTGGGGTCTACGATACCTATGTGGGAATCCATCCGGTTGCGCGTCTGTATGAATCCTCGAATGAAGGTGGCAGTTGGAAGCCCTTGCGCACAATTAGGGGAATCACGGTTTCCTCCCTACAATCCCTGGGTGGGTCATCCTGGGCCCTCATGGAGCAGCCCGGCGTAGGGTCGGTGACCCGGGTGGCGATAAGTCATGACAGTGGAAAGCATTGGATTCGGGCGCGATTAGCCATATCCACCGGGTCTTTGGTTAGCGTTGTGAGGGGAGGTCAGGCCTGGGTATTCGCGAATCGGTCCAAACAGGAACCGTCCCCATTGGGTCGGTTGTGGTCGCAAAATTTGGCGGGCACCACCCGCAAATTAGTTTTGACCTTGCCCGAAGCAGGATCCGTGCAATATCTGATTAATGGGATGGACTTTCTCAATTCGCGAACTGGCTGGATAGTGGCCACCAAGTATGCGCAATCTCACCAATTCATCCATAAGCCGGGTATGGCTAAAAAGGTTCGCGCGGCGCCAGCCATCACGAATCTTCTTTATTACACCCAAGATGGAGGCCGCCGCTGGGCGGCATGGCGTTTGCCTAAGTCGTGGATGATTAATGGATTGGATTTGGTGACTCCAGAAGTCGGCTTTCTTGATGTGAACGGAACTTTGCTAAAGACTACGGACGGCGGCAAGGTCTGGCGCCTCGCCGTTCATTAGTCTGGCCGGGTTGCTATGGGGCCCCCGGCGATGCTTTATGGGAGAATCAGTGAATGTGCCGTGAGCAGTGAAAATGTGTCTGACCGCAGCCCAAGCCGTAGTGTTTCTAGATTAACGGGGCCGGTAAAGGGGATGTTGGACAGATTGACATTGCTTCCTAGTTTGTAAATCCAGTAGGCTTGCAGGGACTTATTGGGCGCTTCGAACATGAGATACGACGGATCCAGCATCGAGGAAAGAATTCCATCGGTGATGTCCTGGCGTAGTTCACCGTTCGGCAGACATAAGCCAGCCGTACCTGACTCGCGCGTTTCTAAAATAATCATATCGGCCCCAGAATCCAAATCGCGCTTAATAAGCCGAATCCAGTCATTCGCGTTCCATGTTGCCGATTCTTCAGGGTTTTTGCTGCCGACTTCGCTGAACACCCGTGCGTGCCGTTTGAATTCTTGAATGATTTGGTACCGTTCATCAGGGGGGAGATGAATGGTTCCATCAGACACTTCTACTACCGGGCATGCCAAAGAATCAATGAGGTCCACAAAGTTTTCAATGCGATCCTGGGCCCAATAGGCTTCGAACAGGGTGCCGCCAAAGGAGTAATCCACACCGTATTGACGGCATATCGTCATTTTGTCCTTTAGGCAATCCGTAACTAAAGCGGTTCCCCAACCGAACTTCACCCCATCAATGAGGCGGTGAAACGAGGTGATGACGTCGCTAAACGCGTTAAGCGGAATCCCATCGTCAATGCACCAGGTTAAGCCGGTTTTGCGCGGCTTGGCAACACGATCATTAACGTGTAAGCCTTTTAAGTTCAATTGGAAGACCCCCTAAAATTGTTCACAATAATACGGTGGCGCTTAGCGAATTAAAGACAGACTATCAGACAGGGCTGAATCCAACCTGATTGGAACCTGAAATTAAGCTGAATTCATGGTGGCAACTCTCTTTGGGAGGGGTGAAATGCCCCTCCCGCCTTCATTTTGGTTAATGTCGTTCAATCGCACGATCCTTGACGGCAGCCAGCACCTGTTCCGGTGTCATGCCGTCCGCGTCAATGACAGGGGCCAACGTTTTTGGGTCCTGCATTCCCAAAAAATTGTTGTCGATCCCTGATACCACGATGGCCTGGGCGGTTCCCAGAGCTTTTTCGTTTAACGCGATGACGTGGTATCCGGCCTCTTGGAGAATATGGCTATGCAAAGACAACTGCGACTCCACGGCAATAGTTGGGCGGCTCATTCCCTCACCTCCACCTTTAGCATGCCTACAACACGTTGCGGCTATGTCTGTTGCCGTTGTTGCCGCACCTGTGGTGTGCTAATTTTTAATGAGAATTGTCGAATTCATCTTGCTATGAAGGATGAGTGCCGTGCCATCGATTTTTACTCGGATCGTCAACGGGGAATTAAGCAGCCATCGAGTGGCGGAAGACGATGAGTTTTTCGCGTTTTTGGATATTCAACCAGTTCGCCCGGGACATACTCTGGTTATCCCCAAAAGGGAGATTGATCATTTTTTCGATATGGACGCGGAATTGCTGTCACGCGTCTTAGTCTTCGCCAAGCCTATCAGCAGCGCCATACAGGCCGTAACAGGCGCCGAGCGAATCGGGGCTATTGTGGCAGGATTTGATGTCCCGCACGCCCATTTGCATCTCATACCGGTCGATAATATGGCGGAACTGGACTTTAAACATGCGTCGCCAGCATCACACACGGAACTTGCGGATATGGCGGAAAAGATTCGGCGGGTGATTGCTTCATGAATACGCCACTGACTACGCGATTAAATATTCGCCGGCCCATCATTCAGGGGGGCTTGGCCTATCTCGCCCGGGCGGAATTGGCGGCCGCTGTTTCCAATGCCGGGGGTCTCGGACAAATTACCGCCACCACTCTAAATGGGCCTCACGAGCTGGAAGCGGAGATTACCCGGGCACGATCGTTGACGGACAAACCCTTTGCCGTTAATTTGGCCTTGGGCCATCGCCCTATTGACGATCTTCTGGAGGTTGCCCTTAATGCGCGGATTCCCGTCATCTCGTTAACCGGGGGTAATCCTGCTCCTTATAGCGAGAGAATATTAGCGTCGGGCGCTCATCTTATGGTGCTGGTGGCCGGGGTGCGGGCGGCCCGCAAAGCGGAAGCGCTGGGCGCATCCGTCGTCATTGGAGTGGGTGTCGAGGGTGGAGGGCACCTAGGGCGTGACGACATAGGCACGATGGTGCTCACTCGGCGGTTGGTCGACGCCGTTAATATTCCCGTGGTGGCGTCGGGGGGAATTGGTGACGGGCGCCAATTCGCGGCGGCTTTGGCGTTGGGCGCGGCCGGCGTGGAAATGGGCACCCGTTTCGTGGCGACTCAAGAATGCATTGCCCACCAGCTTTATAAAGAGGCGTTGGTCGCTCACGATATGCAGGAAACCGCCATTATTGAGCGATCCCTGGGACGGCCGGGCCGTACGTTGCCGTCACCTCACGTGACCAATATTTTGGAGACAGAGGCGAAGTTGTCTCGCTCTGAAGATCTTCTCCCGCTCATTAGGGGAGAATTGAACTACCAGGCGGCGGTGGATGGTTATCTTGATGAGGGATTTGTCTGGGCGGGCCAGGTCATTGGCTTAATTCACGATATTCCCACTGTGGCGGAACTGATGGACCGTATGGAAGATGAGGCGAAACAGGGATGCAAGGCGTTGACGGATGCGTGGCAAGGTTCCTCGTGAAGTTATAAATGGCGGTACTGGCTTTGGAAGTAGATCAGCGGCGGATGATCTTGCAGGCGGCCTAGTTGATCGACGTGTCCGACGATAATGTGGTGATCCCCGGCCCGTATCATGTTGTGGACAGTGCAATCAAGAAATGCCAGTCCATCCGCCACGTAGGGGATGTCGTTTATGCCTAGACCCGTGGTTATTCCCGCAAAAAGTTTTTCTTGTGGGCCCAATAGGGAGAATTGCTGGCTTAGTTCCTCTTGATACACGCTTAAGATGCTGAGAGTAAAACGCTGGGATTGTTTAATCGACTGAAAAGTTTCCGCTTGATTGTCGGCGCAGAATAGTACAAGCGGAGGAGCGAGCGATACCGACGTAAAAGAGTTCACAGTCATCCCGCGATAGCAGCCTGGTGCTCCACTGATGACGACCGCCACCCCGGTGGCGTATTGCGCCAGCGATTCGCGGAAAATTTCACTATCCACCCTCGTCCCTCGTTTCTCTCGGCCATCATATCATATTGTTTAAGGTGCCCGTGGTTGCGAGGAAGAAAGGAAGGAAAGTTATGTTAATTACTCGTGATACCGAGTTGTATTTGCTTGGCGGTGCCCGGACGCCGTTCGGCACCTATGGGGGAAGTCTCAGAAACATCGATGCGGTCACCTTAGGAGCAGTTGCCGCGAAAGGAGCCTTGGAGCGCTCGGGCGTGCCCGCCGAGGCCATCGATTTTACCATTGTGGGGGGCGTGCTGCCTTCCAGTCCCGATTTCGCCTATTTGGCGCGCCACGTAGCCATTGAAGCGGGCATTCCTGTGGGAGCGGACAGTCTTACGGTGAACCGGCTGTGCGGCTCAGGCCTGCAGGCAGTCATTTCCGCCGCGCAGTCCCTGATGATGGGGGATGGTGAGGTGGCCTTGGCCGGGGGCGTGGAAAACATGAGCCAAGCGCCATTCGCGCTGCGTGGCAGCCGTTGGGGAGTAAAGAACCAGCCGCCACAGTTGGACGACACCCTGTTATCGACATTGACCGATTTCGGTTGCGGACTAGGGATGGGAATGACGGCGGAAAACTTGGCTGACCGCTATCACATTTCTCGCTCTGAGCAGGATGAATTTGCTGCGTTAAGTCATTCCCGAGCCCATGAAGCGCAACGTCAAGGAGTACTGGCGCAGGAAATTGTTCCGGTTCCCGTGCAGGTGCGGGGGCAGACGCGGTTGGTCGAGAATGATGAACACATTCGCCCCGACACCACCATTGATGCCTTATCCCGTCTAAAGCCCTCATTTAAGGAGGGGGGGACCGTCACCGCCGGCAACTCCTCGGGGATAAATGACGGTGCGGCGATGGTGGTTGTCGCGACCGGTGATTTTGTTCGAGCGCACGGTTTAAAACCTCTGGCGCGCATCGTTAGTTATGGGGTGGCCGGCGTCGACCCCACCATTATGGGGTTTGGTCCCGTTCCGGCATCGTTAAAGGCGTTGGAAAGAGCCGGGCTCGATGTTGAAGAGGTGGGACGGGTTGAAATAAACGAGGCTTTCGCGGCACAGTATCTGGCAGTGGAAAAAGCGTTGCGGCTGAACCGGGATATTACCAATGTTAACGGAGGCGCCATTGCCTTGGGTCATCCGGTCGGAGCGTCGGGGGCGCGGCTGTTGTTGACGATGATGACTGAACTTCGGCGGGCGTCTATCCATTATGGCTTAGTGTCGCTGTGTATTGGAGGCGGTCAGGGCGTATCCATGGTGATTGAAACGGTCTAAAGTTAACGGGCCGTTGACTGAAACACCGCGCGGACCCCATAACACCTCGCCCCTGAATGCCGAAGCGTGCTTTATTTGGGATATCCAGACGATCAATAGGAGACAGGGGCAGGCCCTGCCCCTGGTGTTACGGGAAGAAGGCGAGATGTGGAATTGGAGGCGGAAGTCGTTGTCGTGGGGGCCGGCATTGTAGGGCTGGCAACGGCCTGGCAACTCATGCAGCGCTTCCCGACGAAATCCATCATCGTAGTCGATAAGGAGCGCAGTATTGCCTCGCATCAGACCGGACGGAATAGTGGAGTTATTCATAGCGGCATCTACTATCGCACGGGAACTTTAAAGGCGGCGCTTTGCGTGCGCGGGCGGTCGCAGTTGCTCGATTTTATGAATGATCATGAGATTCCCTATGAATTATCCGGAAAAGTGATTGTGGCGCGGACGTCCGAGGAGCTTCCTTTGTTGCGTCAATTGTTTGATCAGGGGCAGCGCAATTCTGTTGCCGGGCTGCGTTTAATTGATGGGTCTGAATTGCGCCGGCTTGAGCCCGAGGCTGCTGGTGTGGCAGCGATATCTTCCCCCTCAACAGGTATTGTCGACTATCGGCAGGTTGCGCAAGCAATGGCGGATGACCTAATCCGGGCAGGACATCTTGTCACACTGGGAACGCCGGTTGATTCAATCAGTTCCGACCCTCAGGGTGTGGGCCTTTGGAGGAATGGAAATAAGTTTCTCCGCGGCCGCTATGCAATCGTCGCCGCTGGGCTATACAGCGATATATTGGCTTATCGTTCAGGGCTTTCGCGAAATCCTCGCATTGTTCCCTTTCGCGGTGAGTATTGGAGTATTGATAACGGCAGACCCCTTGTTCGTTCGATGATTTATCCCATACCCGACAAGCGTTTTCCCTTTTTGGGGGTCCATTTTACACGCCGTCTTCGAGATGGAGCCATATTGGTGGGTCCGAACGCGGTCTTAGGTTTGGCCCGAGAACACTATCAAAGGCAACTCGCCAAAGGCATTCGGGTTATAGAATTAATGCCGACGCTGACATTTCAGGGCTTTTGGCGGATGGCGTTTCGCTATTGGAAGCCCGGCCTCGCGGAAATGCACCGAAGCCTGTTTCCTATGGCTTATCTGCGTTTGGCGCAGCAATATGTCCCGGCGTTGACCCGGGATGGTCTTCTGCCAGGTCCCGTAGGAGTTCGGGCACAAACGATTGATGTTTCCGGGGCCATGTCAGACGACTTTATTATTGATCAAATGCCCCGAGTTCTTTTTGTGAGAAATGCGCCGTCGCCGGCAGCCACCGCGTCTTTAGCCATTGGTGAATATCTTATCGGCCAGGCAACGCAAAGGTTTGGGTGGTAAGGAGGACGATTGGCGGGCGAAGGGCGCTTCCTTGAGTCACTGATTATGAACATAAAATAGATCATAGGCACGTCGGGCAAGTTCTTGCCGAAGCTCTAAAGGGTCCAGCACGCGAATGGGGACTCCCAGCCCCAATAGGTTTTGGCAGGCGGATTCTAGTGTTTCAAAGACAACGCGAATGGTGCGGTAGGTCTTCTCTTCATTTGCCGCGTCAACACGTGTACCGGCTTTAAGCCAGGGGGCGGATTCGCGTAATTGACCGTGCATCGTGTTCGCTATCGATAAAATTACGGGATATTGAGGGCGGCTTGCTTCAAACTCTTGGGTCCAGTCCTCCCAAAATTGCCGGAGATTAAAGTCCGGCAAACGTAAGAACTCCTCATTACGCGTAGTGGCCTTTATAATGCGGGAGACTCGATATACGTGGATCTGGTCCTCGTGCTCGCCGATGAGATACCAGACACCGACCTTCGCGACCAGGGCATAGGGTCCCACCGACCGGTGAACCACCGTTCCATTGGGTTTCGCATAAAGCAGTTCTAGCCGGAGTTGATGCCACACGGCATCATACATTGTTCTTAGCGGAAGGGTTGGTGCGGGTGGGCTGAACCACGGAGTCTCGTCAATGTATAGGCGCTCAGTCATTTTCAAGGTAATGTTCTGTTGTTCCCAGGTGAGCGATTGCCGAATTTTTTCCTGAGCGATTTGCGCTTCTTGATTCCATTTTAGATCGGTCAAGGCCCGGTCCTGGCGTTTTAGAAATAAGGCTTGGATTTCGGGGGACCGCAGCCCCGAGAGATCGACGCGATACCCTTCCATAAGCCGGAAGCCGCCCTTAACGCCCCGTTCCGAATACACGGGGACGCCAGCCGTTCCCAGCGCCGTAATATCGCGTGAAATGGTCCGTTGCGACACTTCCAGCATTTCCGCCAGCTGCCGGGTGGTTCTTGGGCCATGCCGCTGCAAAGCCAGTATGATGGAGACCAGTCTATCCGCGCGCATGTCGTCACCTCCATTATCTTTTTTGAAATCATGACAGAAGGTGTCGTGGTTGTCACCCTACTCTAAGGGTGAGGGGTGGCGGGCGATTGCGGGAACTGCACCGGTTGCTGGCGGGGTATGGGATTTGGTGTCTGGGTCAGGGGTTGGTCATTCCCTGGATTGTGGTGTATCTGGTTCAGGTACGGGATATGTCCTCTCTTCATGTCGGGTTATGTATGGGCGCAATGAGTTTTGGCGGTGCCCTCGCGATTTTGGTGGCGATTCGTTGGCAGGATGGCATTGGTCATACGCACGCGCGAATCATCGCGCTGTGCGCGCATGGCGCGTCGATTCTTGGCTACCTGATCGCAAGCAGCCCGTTTATGGCAGCGGTGGCGAGCGTGGCGGTGGGCGCCGGTGCCGCGTTGGCCTGGAATGCCTTTTCCGTGGAAATGGTTATGATCCCGGCCGACTTCTCAAACGCCCAGCGATTTGGTTGGGCCTTTATGCTGCAAAATGCCGGGTATGGAAGTGGATCGCTGATTTCGGCTCTATGGATTCATGCCATAGGTCGTGTATTTTGGCCTTTATTCGTCGCAGGCGCTGTAGTTTCATGGGTCTGGGCCGGGTTTGCTATAAAGCGATTCGGCCAGGCTCCACCTCTTCACCCTTCGCGGCAGCCTGAATGGGGACGCGGGATCGTTTCCCTGCAACTGTTGCTTCCCTGTATGGTTTTTGGGTTTTTTGCCATTGCCGCCAGCGGGTTTGCCATTCTCTTTCCGTTATGGGTGACCGGACCGCTGGCCAACCCGCCTTCCATGGTGGGATGGGCGAATAGTTTTAACGCGGCCGTGGTGGTCATGTCGCAGTTGGCCTTAAGTCGGTGGCGGGATATTAAGCCTCGGCTGCGGATGATAGGGGGGTCAGCGGTGGGCTATGGCACAGCGCTGGCGATAATGGGGGCGACCGTTCGCGGTGTCTGGACCCGAATCGGTCTTTTTTCCGGCATGGGCCTGGTGGGAGTGGCGGATAGCTTCTTGAACTTCAGCCTTCCCGGTCTTATCAATGACTACGCTCCTGAGGATCGTCGTGGTCAGTATAACGGGATGGTCAATCTGAGTTGGCAACTGGGTTCGATTATGGGTGGGCCGTTCGCCGGTGTGGCGATATCGCGCGGCGAGTGGGGCGCTATGGCTTTTGTCAGCGTGTTCTGGTGTGTTCTCATGACGACTTTGATTGCGGGGTGGGCGCGGATAAGGGAGAAGTTTATGAAGGGCGATTTTGACGATAGATGTGACAAATGAGATTTTTGGCCCAAAATTTCAACAGGAATTTTATGACGCAATGTCGAAACGATTCAGGACAGGGGGAAGCCATGGCCGGGATGACCGTTGGGCGGCGTATGAAGCGCAGGTTCTATCAGATGTTGGAACTTGGATCCGTAAAAACTGTGTATCAACCCGTCGTTTCAATGTCGGATTCTTCTATTATCGGTCATGAGGCGTTAAGTCGTGGTCCCATCCCCGACTTGGTGAGTCCCGCCATTCTTTTTCAAGTGGCGGCTCAGGAATCGGCAAGTTCTCGTCTGGATGTGCTGTGTTGCCGGAGCGCCATTGAACATTTCTCCACGCATGGCCGACAAAACGGGTTGTTATTTATTAATCTGCTGCCGGAAACGTTGGAGACTGGGGCTCTTGACGTTTCTCAACTAACGGATTGGGTGCAAAGCCATGGTATGAGACCCGATCGGGTGGTCCTTGAGGTTACCGAAAAGGAAATGTGCGACCCCGCCGCGTTTTATACCGGCGTGTCGCGTCTTCGGCAGGCCGGTTTTGGTTTTGCCGTGGATGACGTGGGCACTGGGCAAAGCAATTTGGCGCTGTTATGCGACTTGGTTCCCGAGTTTATTAAGCTTGATTTGGAATTTGTCCGTCTCACCCGGATGCGTCCTGTCCGCCGCAAGTTGGTGGAATCATTGGTGCAGTTTGCCGACAAAATTGGCGCCATGATGGTGGCCGAGGGCATCGAATCCTCGTCTGACGCGGAGGTGTTTCGGCTGCTGGGGGTTCCCCTGGCGCAGGGATTTTTATACCGCAGCGCATAGAAGGGCGCGGACAGGGTGCCGCATCACTGCCGCACCCCCAACTTATCGAGTAAAAACGCGTATTCTTCCGCTTGTTCCCAATACCGCGCCCATCGTCCTGATGAGCCAAAATGTCCTGAACCCATATGGATTTTGAATAACACTGGATTATCGCCGACTTTGAGTTCGCGCAGCTTGGCTACCCATTTGGCCGGTTCAAAATATCCCACGCGGGGGTCGTTCAGCCCCGCGGTCACGTATAGGTGGGGATAGGGCTGGGACTGAACATTGTCATAGGGGCTGTACGATTTCATATAGACGTAGTCTTCCTCATTGGCAGGGTTGCCCCATTCGTCCCATTCCTGCGCGGTTAGCGGAATGGTAGCGTCCAGCATGGTCGTGACCACATCGACGAACGGCACCCCGGGGGCGGCGGCTTGAAAGAGATCTGGGCGCATGTTGATGACGGCCCCCAGCAAAAGTCCGCCAGCGCTGCGTCCTTGTGCCGCCAGCAGTTGGGGAGTCGTGTATCCGGACTCCATAAGATACGCGGCAGCCGCGATAAAGTCGGTAAAGGTGTGACGCTTGTTCTTGAGCTTGCCATCCAAGTACCAGCCATATCCCATCTCTGAGCCGCCGCGCACATGGGCAATGGCGTAAGCGACCCCGCGATTCAAAAGAGCTAGGCGGCTGGGGTCGAATGTTGGTTCGGAGGATCTCCCATAAGAGCCGTATCCCCGCAGGATGAGGGGGGCTGGACCACTATGGAAGGTGGTCCTTTTGGCCACAATCGATATGGGGATTGGGGTGCCGTCGCTTGCCCGGGCCCATAGCTGCCGCTGCTCATATTTCCCGGGGTCGTAGTGGCCGATATCGTCGCCCCCGATTCGAGTCTTATCGCCGGAGACCAGGTGTATGGACCAATAGGTGCGCGGGGTGATCATGGATTCGTAATTCACCAGCAATTCATCCGTGTCATAGGCGAGATTGCCGCCGGGGGCCACGGTATAGAGGGGTTCTTCCCACTCAACGCGCTCTAGGCCGTTGTCCCGATACAGCCAAACTTGGCTTAGTCCATTCTCCCGACCGTAAATGACCAAACTCTTTTTAAATGGCAGGACTCCCTCCCAAGATTGGGCCGGGTTATAAGGCAAAAGAGGCTTTTGGCCGTCAGGATCGGGGTGATGGGAGTCGACCGCCAGCAGTTGGAAGTGCTCTGCCCCTTGGTTTGTCAGAATCAAAAATTGATCCTGCCAGTGTTCCAAGGAATAGCGGATATTGGGGCGGCGCTCCTGAAACAAGGTGAGGGACGCCTGAGGGTTGTCGGCCGGCAAATACCAGACTTCGCTACAGGTTTTTGTTCGCGCGGTGAGAAAAAGAAATGTTTTGCTTCGGGAGGCGGTAATTTCCAGCTCGAAGGCGGGGTCGCGCTCTTCATAAAGAAGATCCTCTTGCCCCGACGGAATGTGGCGGCGAAATAGCCGGTATGGTCGTTGGAGGGCATCAACCGTTAAATAGTATATATAGTGTCCCGTCGCATCCCATTCCGCACTGTCAAAGATGAAAACATCGGGAATAGGGACTTCTGTTCGCTGTCCGCTCGCCAAATCCTTAACATGAAGCGTGTAGCGGTCAGTGCCATCGCGATTTTCCAAGTACAAGAGGCGGGAATTGTCTGGACTT